>NZ_CP009687.1:600188-900282 GCF_001042715.1 Clostridium aceticum
TATTTCTGGAAATGAAGCTGTAGCAGTAGGAACAAAATTATCTAGACCCCATGTTATTTCAGCTTATCCTATCACTCCACAGACCATCGTAGTAGAGCGTCTTTCTGAGATGGTGGAGGAAGGAAGCATCAAAGCAGAGTTTATGCATGTAGAATCAGAACATTCTGCACTATCCGCTGCCATGGGGGCTAGCGCAATAGGTGCTAGAACTTTTACAGCCAGTTCTTCGCAGGGACTTTTATATATGGCAGAATGTATGCATTATGCCAGCGGCGGTAGGTTTCCTATTGTCATGATGAATGCTAATCGCTCTGTAGCTTTGCCATGGAGCATTTATGGAGATCAAAGAGATTCATTATCTCTTTTGGATTCTGGATGGCTGCAGGTCTATGTAGAGGATGCACAGGAAAGTTTAGATATGGTGATTCAATCCTATGCCATTGCAGAGCACCCTGATGTATTGACACCTATTATGCTGAACTTAGATGGGTTTGTATTAACCCACACCTATGAGGAGGTGGAGGTACCGCAGCAAGAAGCGGTAGACGCTTTTTTACCTCCTTATAAAACCACCAATAAGTTTGACTTGGAGAATCCTACAAATATGTGCTTTAGTTCTTCTCCAGCAGATAATATGGCCTTTAAGTATCAACAGCATAAGGCAGCTTTAGATGCTGTAAAGGTGATTAAAGAAGTGAATGAAAACTTTGCAACACAGTTTCATAGAGATTATGGAGGGCTCATACAAGCTTATCGTTGTGAGGATGCAGAGGTCGTCTTGATTGCACTAGGCAGTGTTTGTGGGACTTGTCGTACTGTAGTGGATGCCCTAAGACAACAAGGGCAGAAGGTAGGATTATTAAAGATTCGTTTTATGCGTCCTTTTCCAGAGAAGGAAATTCTCGAGGTGCTGAAAGATGTAAAGGCGGTAGGTGTAATCGATAAAGATATTTCTTTTGGCTATGAAGGTACTGTGTATACCAATGTCAATTCTGCCTTAGCAAAAGGAGGTCAAGATATACAGAGCCTAAACTTCATTGCAGGGTTAGGTGGTAGAGATATTTCTAAGGAAGATATTCAAGGAATGTTTGAAAAGTTACAGGAAGTCCCAGGAACAAAGGTAGAAAAGCATGTACACTTTATTAATGTGGGGGTGGAGATCGATGCGTAGGGAAAAAAATATAAATGCCCGTAATATTACAGATGAAGAATACTTTTATGGTCATAAGGCTTGTGCTGGCTGTGGAGGTAGTTTAGCAGTTCGGTTAGTATTAAAGGTATTGGGACAGCGAACCTTTACAGTGCTTCCTGCTGGTTGTATGTCGGCGGTAGGATTTAATTATCCGCAGCTATGCTTTACCACCAATGCCATGATCTCTACCTTTGCAGGAACAGCTTCTATGATCTCAGGTGTAGCAGCAGGGGCAAGGGCATTGGGTATTAAGGATTTCCATGCTGTAGGTATTGCCGGAGATGGAGGTACAGCAGATATCGGTATTCAAGCACTTTCGGGTGCCATAGACCGTAGAGAGAAAATTATTTATATCTGCTATGACAACGAGGCTTACATGAACACAGGGATTCAAAAAAGTGGCTTGACCCCCTATGGTACCCGCACCACCACCACACCGGCAGGAGATAATATTCGAGGAGCAGTTACAACGAAGAAAAATATGTTTGAAATTGTCGCTGCCCATGGCATTGACTATGCAGCCACCGCTAGTATTGGTTATATACAAGATTTTTTAAATAAGATTAACAAGGCAAAACAAGTAGAGGGTACCTCCTACATCCATGTATATGCTCCTTGTCCTACTGGATGGGGAACCTCTGCTGACTCTGCTATAGAATTAGGTAAAGAAGTGGTAGACTGTGGGCTTTGGTATCTAGCGGAATATGAAAACGGAGAGTTTCTTCTAAATAAAAATCCTAAGGAATTTGCCTCAGCTGAGGACTATTTAAAAAATCAAGGTCGATTTAAGCACTTATTAAAGGAAGATATAGAGAAGATCGTAAAAGATCGTGATGAGAAGTGGGAAAAGATTAGAAAAAGTTGGGTAAGATCATAAAGGAAACTACAAAAGGGCTTTATCTTTTAATATTAAAGCAGGGAAGTGAATCTATTCATTCACTTCCCTGCTTCGCATGCACTATGAAAGGTTAGTATGCTGTCTTAAATCTTTAAGGCGGAATAACACCATTACAAAAAAATATATCTTTGAAAACTAAGTATATTCATATAGTCCCCCTAAATGGTACCGATAAATGACTTGATATTATTTTTGTAATATCACTGGCTGCACTAGGTCTAGCAAATTTCATCGTACACTCTCTCATAGACTTAAGTCTATTGCTTGAAACCAACAAATCTGTAGTCATATGAATAAGCTCTTCAGGAGTTTTTTGCCCAGGTTGCCCATCCTTGCTGACATACACAATGGGCATTTTCTTCTTCATGACCAGGGATTGGATTATAAATAATTGTAGGCAGTTCACAAGCTTGTGCTTCTGTCAATGTAATGGCACCTGCCTTAGTAATTAGTAAAGATGCCTTCTTCATCAGTGAAGGAATTTCATTGGTAAAGGAGATAATTTCCCATTTTTTTGAGTCTCTATTTTCAAGTTTTTTCATCTCCCAATAAAGACGTTCGTTTTTTCCTGTAACTATCAGTCCTTGGAAGGGAAAATCTATAGTTTCTAACTTTTCTACGATGCTATTTAATGCACCTATACCTAACCCTCCTCCCATAATTAATATCAAAGGATGTGTATCTGGATATTGTATTAGAGGTTTATAAACTTTCTTTCCAGTGGTAAAGGATTGCTTTATAGGTAGCCCAGTATTAAATATGGATTCAATAGGATACTTATTTTTTAGCAATTGATTTTGCAGATGATCATTTGCAACAAAGTATCCTGTTATATCGGAATTATACCAGATAGGGTGGTAGGAATAGTCAGTGATAATCGTCCAAGCAGGAATTTTTATAGTGGCGTTGTAGCTATTTGTAGGAATTGGGTGGGTAAAGATAAAAGCATCAGGCTGAAAACTTTGCTTCATTTTCTTTAGGGTTTTAAAACAAACAAAGTTTAAGTAGCTTATGATGGAACTGGCTTGTTGATGTTGTTGTGACCAGTAAAAAATTTTGCTATAGATAGATGGGTTTTTTGTTATTACTTGTAAATATACATTAGTAAAGAACTGATATACTCTACTGTCATCTAAAACATCAAATATTTTAATTTTAATGTTTGGATCCTCCAGTTGGAAAGCCTCCTGTAAAGCTAAGGCAACTGAATTATGACCTTGACCTACTGAAGCTGTAACAATAGCTAACCTCATAGAACCAATCTCCTCCTTATATGGTGGTAATACGATGACTATCAATTTAAGACTACAATATAAAGTTTAAGGATCTATTAACCACCAGTTAAAAATCTGTTAAGTATAAGAGTAAATTGTGAGAAGAAGAAGCATATTCTTTAATACCTTGCTAACAAATACTTTACAAAGTTATAACCAAACCATACATGTAAGGTGATATTCTGTAGCTAGGTAAAAAAATCAACTAAGCTACCTGATCTAGACCTTAGCAGAGGGAAAGACTGCGATATTTGTTGTAGTCACTGTAACAAAGGAATTAAGTTATAACACAACAACTTAACTACTTTATAGGAGGGGTTTTTATGTTAAATAATTTAAAGGTCAGAGAGTTGCGAAATGTCAAAGGATATACTACACTAGATATGGCTAACTTAACACAAATTTCCAAAAGCTATATAGAAGAATTGGAGAGAGGAACAAAACATAACCCTGCTTTTAATAAAGTTGTTTTAATAGCTAAGGTCTTAGGTGTGAAGGTGGATGAGTTGGTATTGAAGTTATAAATGAATAGAAAGAACTCCTTTGTATAATCTATATAAAATATCGAAATTCAAACAATGATTGTGAACATACAAGATTTTTATGAATAATTTAGGTGGGTCATTCTCAGTAATATTGCCATAATATCATATTCCAGATCGGAGATAGGTTTTATGTTTATTTAGATATGGAGACATATTATAATGTATATTTTTTGCTAAATAGGCTAAAATTCATACAAGTAGATAAAAGTCAATTTGCTTGACTTTTATGCATAACTGATTGTATAATGTATTTTAAAGGTTTGCACAAAATTTGTAAATATGAGTGGTAATACAATAAAATATTTTTATAAATCATTGCTATGAAGAGGACAGTAATAGAAAGATAACCTTTACAGAGAGATAATCATGTGGTGCGAGATTATTATGGAGCTTTTTATGAAAATCACCTTGGAGCAGAGGATCTGAAACAGCAGTAGGGTTCTCCGTAGACATACGTTATCATGTATCTGAGTGACAAGATAAGAAATTTATCTTGTAAGCAGGGTGGTACCGCGGTTTATTCGCCCCTAGATTATTCTAGGGGCTTTTTTATATTTTTGGCGTAACTTTGAATGTACTTTAGAAAGGATGGGAAAACAATGAAAGGATTTAAATCTTTATCGAATGTTCCTGTGGCTGAAAGAGAAAAGGCTGTAGCTGAATTGTGGGATAAAAACGAAATTCTCGATAAAAGTATTACAAATCGTGAGGGAGCAAAGTCTTTTGTGTTTTTTGAAGGACCGCCAACAGCCAATGGTAGACCGGGAATTCATCACGTTATTTCAAGAACATTAAAAGACTCAGTATGTAGATACCATACAATGGTGGGAGAGCAAGTAAAGAGAAAGGCTGGCTGGGATACCCATGGGTTACCGGTAGAAATCGAAGTAGAAAAGCAATTAAAACTATCTAGCAAAGTAGAAATCGAAAACTATGGTATCGCAGCTTTTAATGAAAAATGTAGAGAATCTGTTTTCTCCTATGAAAAGCAGTGGAGGGAAATGACCAGAAGAATGGGTTACTCGATTGACCTTGATAATCCTTACATTACTTTAGACAATAACTATATCGAATCTGTATGGTGGATTTTAGATAAGTTCTTTAAAGAAGACTATATTTATGAAGGACATAAAATTCTACCTTATTGTCCAAGATGTGGAACAGGTTTGGCTTCCCATGAGGTTTCTCAAGGGTATAAAGAAATTAAGTCCAATACAGTAATCGTTCCTATGAAAAGAACGGATGCTGATGAGTACTTCTTGGTATGGACAACCACCCCTTGGACATTAGCTTCTAACGTGGCTTTGGCGGTACATCCTGAAGTAATCTATGTGAAGGTAAAGTACAATGACAAAGTATATATTGTAGCAAAGGCTTTGGCTTCTAAGGTCATCGGTGATGAATATGAAGTCATAGAAGAATTAAAAGGACAAGACTTAGAATATATAGAGTACGAGCAATTGATGCCTTTTGTGAAACCAGATAAAAAAGCCTTCTTCGTTACTTTAGCTGATTATGTAACTACAGAAGACGGTACTGGAATTGTTCATATTGCACCTGCCTTTGGTGAGGATGACTACCAAGTAGGTAGAAGGTATGATCTCCCTGTATTACAACCGGTAAGTGAAGAAGGAAAATACACCACCACGCCTTGGGAGGGTCAGTTTGTTATCGATGCTGATGTTGACATTATTAAGTGGCTTCACGGAGAAGGAAAGCTATTTAAGAAGGAAAAAATGGATCATAATTATCCTCACTGCTGGCGTTGTTCAACACCCCTGCTTTACTATGGAAAGCCAAGCTGGTACATTGAAATGACCAAGCTAAAGGATCAATTAATCGAAAACAACAATAGCGTCAACTGGTATCCTGACTATGTAGGAGAAAAGCGTTTTGGTAACTGGCTAGAAAACCTGAATGATTGGGCATTATCTAGAAACCGTTATTGGGGAACACCGCTAAACATTTGGCGTTGTGAGTGTGGCAGTACTACTTCTGTAGGTTCAAGAAAAGAGCTAATAGAAAGAGCCATTGAAGATCTTGATGAGACAGTAGAACTTCACAGACCTTATGTGGATGATATCCACTTAAAGTGTCAGGACTGTGGAGAAAGTATGACTAGGGTAACAGAAGTAATCGACTGTTGGTTTGATAGTGGGGCCATGCCTTTTGCACAACATCATTATCCTTTTGAAAATAAAGAAAACTTTGATACACTGTTCCCAGCAGACTTTATCTGTGAAGGAATCGACCAAACAAGAGGATGGTTCTATTCACTACTGGCGATTTCTACCTTTGTTATGGGGAAAGCACCTTATAAAAATGTACTGGTAAATGATTTAATTTTAGATAAAAACGGTCAAAAGATGTCAAAATCAAAAGGAAATACGGTAGATCCCTTTGAGTTATTTGATAAGTATGGTGCAGATGCTCTAAGATGGTACTTACTGCATGTATCACCGGCTTGGACACCTACACGATTTGATATCGAAGGATTAAAAGAAGTACAAAGTAAGTTCTTCACCACTATTGAAAATGTATATGCCTTCTTTACTTTGTATGCAAATACAGATGAGATTAATCCTAAGGATTTCTTTATCGAATATAAGGAACGTCCAGAGTTGGATCGATGGATTTTATCAAAGTACAACAGCCTTGTAAAAGAAGTACGAAGTGATATGGAGGTATATGACCTGACAAAGGCTGTAAGAAAGATTCAAGAGTTCGTGAATGAAGATCTTTCAAACTGGTATATCCGAAGAGCTAGAAGACGTTTCTGGGCCACAGAGTTGACCAAGGATAAAAAGGCGGTATATAATACAACTTTTGAAATTCTTGTAGGTATTTCTAAGTTAGTGGCACCTTTTGCTCCCTTCTTATCAGATGAGATGCATGAAAAGTTAACAGGAGAGTTATCTGTTCATCTTGCAGATTATCCTGTAGCAGATGCTGCATTGATCGATAAAGAAGTAGAGGAAAAAATGGACTTAGTAAGGGACTTAGTAGGACTAGGTAGAGCTGCAAGAGCTCAGTCTAAGATGAAAGTACGTCAACCACTGCAAAAAATATTGGTGGATGGTAAGTACGAGACCTTAATTGCTGACCTTATGCCATTAATCCAAGAAGAGTTAAATGTGAAGGAAGTTCATTTTGAAAAGAATCTAAAGGATTTTATGGACTTTAGTCTAAAGCCAAACTTTAGAGTGGCAGGTCCTGAGTTAGGAAGTAAAATCAAAGCCTTTGGCAAGGCCCTTGGGAGTCTAGATGCATCTGTTGTTGTACCGAAATTAGAAGCAGGTGAGAAGGTAGACTTAGAACTTGATGGAGAAAATTTTGAGGTTGGTAAAGATTATGTAATGATCAACATTTCTGCAAAGGAAGGCTTTACAGTAGAAATGGAAAATAATCTGTTTGTTATCTTAGACACCACCTTAACCCAAGAATTGATTGACGAAGGTTTTGCCCGTGAGTTTGTTTCTAAAGTTCAGCAGATGAGAAAAAATAGCGACTTTGAAGTAGCAGACAATATCAAAATCTACTTTAATGGAGATGATGAAATCACTAAGGCAGTAGAACTTTATAAGTCTTATATTATGCAGGAGACTTTAGCAGTAACTATTGACAGTGTTGAAGATAATGATTTAGAAAAACAAAACTTGAATGACCATGAGACAGGTATAAAAATTCAAAAGATAGAAGCATAAATACATCTTAACATCTCCAGATAATTAGTATCTGGAGATGTTTTTTATAACCAAAGGAAGACTTTGTTCTAATCTTAGAGAGAAATTTTTTGCACCAATGAAATAAGTATAAATAAAAGTGGGTATGTTAAAAGCAGGAGGTGCATTGTAATGAAGAAGTTTTTTCTATGGGTCCTGTGTTTATGTATGGGTATAAGCATGATAGGCTGCCAGCCTGAAGAGGAACAAACGCCACCCCCTCAACAGCAGGAGGATCCGGTTGAAACCCCTGAGGAGGATCCAAACGTACATAGGGATATCAAAGAGGATCTTAGAGACAGAATGAGAATCGTTGAGGGGACCACAATCCCTTCAGATGCAGCAAGTTGGTTTGAAGAATTTGGAGATGAAGAAGGTGCCTACGTATATCAACGTCCAGATGCCACTTATATCAGAATTAATGCAGGCGAAAGACCTACAGGGGGTTATGGTATCATTGTAGAAGACTACTTAGAAGAGGAATACCCTAGAGTGATCTTAGTAGATATGATGGTTCCAGGTGATGAAGATGTGGTAACGCAGGCTATTGCTTATCCTTCTGTCACTTTGCAAATTCATACGGATATGGTATCGGAATACGAAGTTAGAACGATGGAGGGTGAAACATTTCCTACAGAAAGTAAATTAGTTCATGCCGTACTAGAGCTACCGGAAGAAGGCGAAGAAATTAATAATCCTGTGGAAATAAGAGGAAGGATCATTGCCTTTGAAGGAAGTTTTATTGTGCGTATTTTGGATGATGAAGATGAGCTAATTCATGAGGAACATCTGCAAGCGGATGCAGGAGGACCTTATTGGGGAAATTTTCATGAGGAAGTGCGATATCCTGTCACTGATGCAGAAGAAGGAAGAATAGAAATCGGCGAATATAGTGCCAAAGATGGAGAATATATGATGCGAGAACAAGTGAATGTAAGATTTAAGAATAATGAAGACTAAAAAAGGTGGCCTCTGTCAAAGAGGCCACTGAAAAAGTTCTTTTTGTCATCCTGAACGTTAGTGAAGGATCTTAATTATATTGAAAACATAAGATTCTTCAACTTCGTTTCAAAATGACAAACAAAAAAACTATAGTTTTTCAGCGTTCTTTTGTCAAAAGACCATCTTTTTTAAATAAATAATTGCATGTCCGATGCCATAGCATCTTCTAAGTAAGTTTTTGCATCTACGATTTCTAATTCAGGAATTAATTCTTCCTTTTTTAATCCCATAATTTCTACAGATAATTTGCAACCATAAAAGCGCACGCCTTTTTTTATGGCACCATTTAAAAAATCTATTAATCGTGGAGCTTTGTCATCCTCCATCATTTCTAATAGCATCTCTTTACCGATTCCACCAAAATTCATTTTAGAGAGGGGAAGTTCTTCTGGTCCTTTGGGCGTCATCATACCAAACATTTTTTCGTAGGTGGTTTTATCTTCTAAGGTCATCTTTTCAGGGTCTCTCAACAAAAATAATCCCCAAAAAGCAAAAAACAATGTTACTTCAACCTCCATTTCTCGTGCAGCATTAGCGATGATTAAGGCCGCTAAAGCTTTATCATATTCTCCACTGAACATGAGCAAATTTATTTTTTTCTTTTCCAAAGAAAGCACCTGCCTTTCTATATAATTTTACACACCCCATGAACTGGGTTTTTTATAAAATCTATATGCTATTTTAGTGTAACCACTTTTGCTTATCAAAAACCTTACATATAGAAAAAACCATGTAATGAATAGCACATGGTTTAAAAGGATAAATGCCTATACTTCGATAGATAGGCTTTTTTATTTTTTGAAATTTTGGAAAGGAGTTTGATCAATTGATCTATTTCATCAAAGGAATTATACAGTCCAAAGCTTATTCGAACAACACCAGGATGAGGGAGGGAAGGATCTTCTATACGGTTTTTAATTTCTTCAGCAGAGATATTTAGCAATCTTTGAATATAAGGTTGTGCGCAAAAGCAACCATTTCTTACGGCAATAGCGGCTTCTTGAGCAAAAATAGTAGCTACCATATCGTGGGACATACCAAGAATATTAAAGGGAATAATGCTAACACGATCTTTACTATTAAAGGCGTCTCCATAAAAGATAAGATCATCTATATCCTTAAGTCTGCTTAAAGCGTACTCCATTAATTTTCTTTCATAAATCTCAATGTCTTCCATTCCTAGATTTTTTAAAGTTTTTATAGCGGTAACTATAGCTAATACCCCCATCACATTAGGTGTTCCAGCTTCTTCTTTTAGAGGAGGATCAGCCCACTTTACAGTATCATGTGTTACAATTTCTACTGTACCACCTCCTGTATAATCTGGAGAACCCTTCTGAAAAATTTCCTTAGGACCAATTAAAACTCCTGTACCAAAAGGGGCATACATTTTATGACCAGAAAAAACAAGAAAATCGATGTGTTGAGGATCATTAGGAGGTTTCATATTTATTGGGGCATGAGGCACCAACTGTGCCCCATCTACTAGAATCTTAGCTCCATGACGATGAGCTATTTCAGCAATTTGATTTATAGGATTCATATAACCTGTTACATTAGAGGCTCCAGTCACCGCTACTAGCTGTACCCTTCCTTTATAATGGAGGAGTTTTGCTTCTAAATCCTCTAGGGATAGCTTTCCTTCTTGGTTAATATCAATATAGTCTACTGTATATTTATTCCTCCAGGGTAAATCGTTAGAATGATGTTCCATAAAGCTGGATAAAATAACACCATCTTTATAAGTATTTAGCAGCCTGTTAGAAAGTTTATTGATAGCTTCTGTGGTATTTTTAAGAAAAATAATTGTATCATGCTTTAAATCTGCACCTACAAAATCAGCAATCATGCTGCGGGCATTTTCGTAGATGTTAGAAGAAACTTGAGATTTATAACCAGTACCACGATGTACTGAAGCATACCAAGGAGAAAAGTTCATAATTTCCTCCAGCACAGGTAGAAAGGGAGGGGTGGTGGCGGCGTTGTCAAAATTGATAACAGGGAGGTATTTTCCGTTAGGAAGAGATATTTTTGTATCAATGCCGGCGATCAATTTTCTGGTCTCTGTCAAGGGATGTATGTAGCTCATTTTTATCACCCACCTAAATAGTATTCTTCTTAAACATTCTATGCACTAAGAGAATAAAGGGTGATTACAGAAAATGTATTCTACAAAAATACTTTTTATTGAAAAAATATTGTAAAGAATCTTGCAAAGGATATTAAGATTTTATATAATAGTTCTAATTATTATTTATTAAGGTGGATTAATAAATATTCAATTATAAAGCATAAAATTAGGAAAAGGAGATGGGAGTCTAATGGGTGTACAAAAGTTTAAAAGAGTGCTAGTGGCGAACCGTGGTGAAATAGCTATTAGAATTTTTAGGGCCTGCCATGAATTAGGGATTCGGACAGTAGCCATTTATTCTAGTGAAGATCAATGTGCCTTATTTAGAACGAAGGCAGACGAGTCTTATTTGATAGGAAAAAACAAAGGGCCAGTAGAAGCCTACCTAAATATTGAAGAAATCATTAAAGTTGCACTGAAAAAAGGTGTAGATGCCATCCATCCAGGCTATGGGTTTTTGTCAGAAAATGCTGAATTCTCAAGAAAATGCAAAGAAGCAGGCATCGTTTTTATCGGTCCTTCCCACGAAATGATTGAACAGTTGGGCGATAAAATACAATCAAAAATAGTAGCTAAAAGAGCACAAGTGCCAACCATTCCAGGGGTAGAAAAACCTATTGCTTCTGATGAAGAGGCAAAGGAATTTGCTGCTTACTGTGGTTATCCAGTGATGATTAAAGCAGCGGCTGGCGGCGGCGGTAGAGGAATGAGAATCGTTACAAAGGAAGAAGACTTGCTGGATGCTTTCTACAGTGCCAAGAGCGAAGCCAAAAAGGCCTTTGGTAATGATGATATTTTTATTGAAAAATATTTGGAAAAACCAAAGCATATTGAAGTACAGGTATTAGGAGACGAGCATGGTAATATGGTGCATCTTTTTGAGAGAGATTGTTCTATTCAAAGAAGACATCAAAAGCTGGTTGAATTTACACCTGCACTCACCTTATCTCCTGAACAAAGAGAGGCTATTTGTAATGATGCCTTAAAGATTGCAAAAGAAGTGAACTATAAAAGTGCTGGTACAGTAGAGTTTCTTGTAGATGTACATGGAAATCACTATTTTATTGAAATGAACCCTAGAATTCAAGTAGAGCATACTGTTACAGAAATGGTAACAGGTATCGACATTGTGCAAAGTCAGATATTGATTGCTCAAGGGTATGCACTAGATTCACCAGAGCTAGGAATCGGTACACAGGAAATGATCAACCCAAGGGGATATTCTATACAATGTAGAGTAACCTGCGAAGATCCTGCAAACCAATTTGCTCCAGATACAGGAAGAATTGATGTTTATAGAACTGGTTCTGGCTTTGGTGTTCGTCTAGACGGTGGCAATGGTTATACAGGAGCAGAGATTAGCCCTTATTATGATAGCTTACTGGTGAAGGTAACTTCTTGGTCAAGAACCTTCGAAGATGCTGTAAGAAAGTCTATTCGTTCCATCAGAGAGCTAAAGGTAGCTGGGGTAAAGACCAACTCTGACTTTTTAATCAATGTACTAAATCATGAAGCCTTTTTAAAGGGAGAGTGTGATACTGGTTTTATCGCTAACAATCCTAAACTACTAGACATTAAGCCAAAAAGCGATAAAGAGTTAAAGGTACTAAGATATATTGGAGAAAAAGTGGTTAATGAAACAAAAGGTGTTCATAGGGATTTTGATGTGCCAATAGTGCCTAAAATAGAAAAGCCCCAAGATTTAAGAGGGACAAAACAGATCCTAGATGAGCAGGGACCAGAGGGATTAGTAAAATGGATTAAAGAACAGCAAAAACTACTATTAACTGATACCACCATGAGAGATGCTCATCAGTCCTTAATGGCAACAAGAGTAAGAACAAGGGATATGTTGAAGATAGGAAAAGCCACTTCCGTATTGGCGAAGGATTTATTTTCCTTAGAAATGTGGGGAGGAGCTACCTATGATGTAGCTTATAGATTCTTGCACGAGTCTCCTTGGATTCGTCTAGAGGAACTTCGTAAGAGGATTCCTAACATCCTATTCCAGATGCTTTTAAGAGGAAGCAATGGTGTAGGTTATAAGAACTACCCAGATAACGTCATTAGAGAATTCATTAAAGAATCTGCTGCTACAGGGATCGATGTCTTTAGAATCTTTGACTCCTTAAACTGGTTAAAGGGAATGGAAGTAGCCATCGATGAGGTTTTAAAAACTGGTAAGATAGCAGAGGCCTGTGTATGTTATACAGGAGATATATTGGATACAACAAAAGACAAATATACTCTTCAATATTATGTAAATATGGCAAAAGAGTTAGAAAAAATGGGGGCACATATTTTAGCGATTAAAGATATGTCTGCTTTATTAAAGCCCTATGCTGCTAGAAAACTGATTAAGGCATTAAAAGAAGAAATTTCTATTCCGATTCACCTTCATACTCATGATACCAGTGGTAATGGTATCGCTACTGTATTGATGGCGGCAGAAGCTGGGGTGGATATCATAGACACAGCTATTAATAGTATGTCAGGACTTACCAGTCAGCCACCACTTAACTCTGTAGTGGCAGCGTTAGAGAATACGGATAGACACACTGGGATGGAGGTAGATGACTTAGAGAAGATTTCTCAATACTGGAGTGCAGTAAGACCAGTATATGGTCAATTTGAGTCTGACCTAAAGTCTGGAACAGCTGAAATTTATAAGTACGAGATTCCTGGTGGACAGTATTCTAATCTAAAACCGCAGGTAGAGAGCTTTGGTTTGGGTCATCGATTTGACCAAGTGAAGGAAATGTACAAAACTGTTAATGATATGGTAGGAGATATTGTAAAAGTAACACCTTCTTCAAAAATGGTGGGGGACTTAGCAATTTTTATGGTACAAAATGAATTAACCCCTGAAAATATTTATGAAAAGGCAAAAGATATGCCTTTCCCTGATTCCACGGTAGCTTATTTTAAAGGAATGATGGGGCAACCGGCGGGAGGTTTTCCTGAAGAATTACAAAAGTTAGTCTTGAAGGGTGAAGAACCTATTACCTGTAGACCAGGAGAACTATTACCACCAGAAGATTTTGATGCTATTGAAGGGTATCTGAAGGAAAATTACAATATGAAACCCAATATGAAAAATCTATTGAGTTTTGCCTTATATCCTAAGGTTTATGAGGATTATCTAAAGTATATTTCTGAATATGGGGACTTAAGTAGGATGGGCAGTGATGTGTTTTTCCATGGTTTAGCAGAGGGAGAAACCAGTGAAATAGAAATTGCAGAAGGAAAGGTACTAATTGTAAAACTTCAAGAAATTGGTAAATTAGACAATACAGGTCAGCGTTCTGTAGTCTTTGAGGTAAATGGTAATCGTCGAGAAATAAAAGTATTCGATAAAGCCAGTGGAATGACCAATAAGCAGCAACTTGTTCAAATGGCAGACCCTAATAACAAGTTAGAGATTGGTGCTAGTATTCCAGGAACAGTTCTAAAAGTACTAGTAAAAGCAGGAGAAGAAGTTAAGGAAAAGCAAAGTATTATTTTAGTAGAGGCTATGAAGATGGAAACCAATATTGTTGCTCCTGTAGCAGGTATTGTAGATACTGTTTTTGTGGAGGAGCTACAACAAGTTAAATCTGGAGAATTATTGATACGTTTAAGAGAAGCATAAGCCATAAAAAAATTGCCTTTTTAGGCAATTTTTTTATGGAAAAACTAAGCTGAAAAAAATATTGTTAAATGATGCATACTGTCGACACCCCTTACCTTACTTCGACAGAAGAAATAAGATATAGTAGAAAAAGTATAAATAAAGGAAGAAATTAGTGATATGGGGTGGAAAAATAGGTGGTTTATAATTTATTGAAGAAAACTTATAATACAATGGAATTTAAGATAAAGGGTGTTTTGATTTTAATTGCACTAATACCATTATTGATTTACTTAATCTTTAATAGTATATTTACTTCTAAGACCTTTTTAACCATAGAAAAAAACCAAACAAAAGAAAATTTAAGTCGGGCAGAAAGAATACTTCAGTTTAAAGGAGAAGGTCTGGCTATGCTGTTGAGGCCCTATGCATCTTGTGAAACTGCCTATAAAAAAATGGCAGAGAGGGATACAAACTGGTTCCGCCAAAATTATGGGTATAGGTTATATGAAAAATACGAGATAGACTTTGCTATTGTACTGGATGAAGATGGACAAATCTTCCACCAATATGCTTTTTTTGAGGGAGGACATCCTCATTTATTGCAAAATAAAGGAGAAAATTTCAGTACAATTTCACGAAACAAAGAGGAAGAAATTCTTCACGGTTTGTTTAAGTATGGAAAAGATTTATATATTATAGCAGCAGCACCACTAAAGCCAGCAAATATGAACGCCACAGGAACTATACTCTTTGGTAGAAAGGTAACCCCTAAATTATTAAGGTATATTGAGGAGAATTATGGCTATAAAATGTTGATTTTCTTTACAAATACTGTGATTACTCCATATGAGATGCTAGGAGGAGTCCAAGAGAATCTTCAAGGTTTTATAGATACCGTAGATGTGAAGGAAGTGGAAATAGTAGAAGAGCAAATGATGTCCAAGACAGTGCTTAAAGATTTGTTTGGGATACCTATAGGAGAGTTGGTTTTAGTTGAATCTTGGGATTTTTATTTATCCACATTATCATTAATGCATAAAAATGCCTTTAGAGCACTACTTATATCTACTACTATTATTATTGTATTATTATTTATTTGGCTAAATAAACTTATTATACAACCACTAAAAAAAGTTACAAATAGTATTCAGGCTATGGGAACTTCTCAATCGTTACACTACATAGAAGTTGAGGGATCTGATGAAATCATGGATTTAGCAAGAACCTTTAATATTATGGTAAAAAATATACAGGATGAGAAGAAGTTGAATGAAGATCTAAGAGAAAAACTAGAATATGACCACCTAAAGAGTGAATTCTTGGCAAATGTATCCCACGAATTAAGGACTCCGTTAAATGTAATATTAAGTAGTCTACAGCTTTGGGAACTAGAAATGAAGCACAATCAACAGCAGATAAGAAACAATAAACACTTAAAAATGATGAAACAAAATTGTTATAGGTTGCTAAGATTAGCTAACAATTTAATAGATATGACAAAAATTGACGCAGGTTTTTTTGAACTAAGAAGAAATAATCATAATATTGTTTCCGTGGTAGAAGATATTACTATGTCGGTATCAAAGTATATAGAAAGTCATCAAATAGACCTAATATTCGATACAGAGATAGAAGAAAAATTTATTTTTTGTGATCCTGATAAAATAGAAAGAGTTATTTTAAATCTTTTGTCTAATGCAGTAAAATGTACAAAGCCTGGTGGGAAAATAGAAGTAGTCCTACAAGATCAAAAAGATAAGGTTTTGATTTCAGTTAAAGATACAGGAAGAGGCATACAAGAGGAAAAACAAAAAGTGATTTTCGAACGCTTTAGACAGGTAGAGGACCTTCTTAGAAGACAGCATGAAGGTAGTGGATTGGGCTTAACCCTAACAAAGTCTTTGGTGGAGATGCATGGAGGGGGTATTAGCTTAAAAAGCAAACTTGGAGAAGGTACTACATTTACCATAGAGCTTCCCGTCATGGCAGGAGAAGATATAGAGGATGAGGAGCCAATCTTATTCACCAAGGAAGATGGACTAGGTCCAAGTCAACTGGAGAGAATTGGCATTGAATTTTCGGATATTTATTATAGTTAAATAATATACCACTTTTTGCCTCCTCCTATGGTGAATAGACAGAGAGGTGTTTCTTTTTTGTATTGTTAATACTTTCTGATAGAGGTTATAATAAGATAGTATAGGCGTTAACTTAACAGGATTATTTCCAAATAGAGTAATATTTAGAGGAAAATTTGTGTAGTTAAAGGGCATGATTAGGAAAATTTTTTTGCAAAAAAGATATTTTATTGACAGGAATTTAAGTAATTTGTAGAGAAATAAACAATAATATATAATAACAGTATCATGGCGTTAACCTAAACCATAATTTGTCATCCTTCGCTATGCTCAGTAAAGACAGTTCGACAGAATTTTGAAAATAATTGTATTAAATTAACGCTTATGATAGGTAGTATATAATCGCAGCGATATATAAAGGAGTGAGACAGTAATGAAGTTTAATATAAAGGATGTAGCTCGAAAAGCAGGTGTATCTATTTCTACTGTATCAAGAGTTGTAAATAATAGCAAAGCAGTACGTCCTAAAACCCGAGACAAAGTGATGCAGGCGATAGAAGAACTAGGGTATAAACCCAATGCTATTGCTAGAAGTCTCAAGGTAAAAAACACGAAAACAATCGGCATTATGATACCAGATATTTCTAATCAGTTTTTTCCAGAAGTTGTGAGAGGTGTAGAAGATGTTGCTAATATGTATGAATATAACATTTTCTTATGCAATACAGATTTGGATCAGGAAAAGGAAGTGCAATATTTTGATGTTTTAGAGGAAAAGCAGGTAGATGGTATTATTTTCATGGGAAATATTATCGCAGAGGATTTGGGGAAAAGATTTAAAACCAGCGAAATTCCAACTGTACTAATAGGTACTGATTATGAGGATCTTCCTTCTATTACCATTGATAATATACAGGCTGGCAAGGATGTCGTTAAGTATTTACTAAAAAAAGGACATGAAAAAATTGCCATGATTACTGGGAAAGCTTATGATTCAGGAAATGGGATGGCTAGAAAACAAGGATATGCGGAAGCATTAGAACAAGCTGGATTAAAATATAATGAGGCCTTTGTAGTAGAAGGAGGATATCGTTTCAAAAGCGGCTATGAAGGAGCAAAAAAGTTATTGAAATTAAAAGACAGACCAACAGCTATTTTTGTAGGCAGCGATGAAATGGCCATAGGAGCTATGCGGGCTGCTCTTGAAGAAGATATAGCGATTCCAGAGGAATTGGCAATTGTAGGCTTTGATAATATCGACATGGCAGGGAAAGTGTATCCCTCTTTGTCCACGATAGCACAACCTATGTACGAGATGGGAGCTATAGGCATGAGGGTATTGACCAAGATATTACACGATGAAGTATTGGATAATAAAAAAGTAGTGTTAAACCATAGTTTTGTTGAGAGAGAAAGTAGCTAAAATTTTTGAGAAAATAAATAAAAAAATAATCAAAAATGTAGAATAAAAAAAGGTTAATTATGTTGACAATAATAATTAAATTAGATAGTATTAAAATGGTAAGTAAATTAGTATGTTTTAAACATCCAATAAACGATTATGGATGTTTTTTTTAGCATAATAGCTGCTAATTTTAGACACTTTACTTAATATTTATCCTTAAAACTGAATAACATAATAACATCATGGTATAAATGATAATATATGCTAAAATTAAATACTGAGGAGGACCACTAATGAGTTCAGAAATAATCAAAAGAGAAGATAATAAAGTAACATTAAAGGTAGTTGTAGGTGCAGAAAAATTCGAAGAAGCAGTTAATAAAGCCTATAATAAAACCAGATCAAGATTTAATATTCCAGGTTTTAGAAAAGGAAAGGCTCCAAGAAAAATTATTGAATTAAACTACGGCGTAGAGGTTTTTTACGAAGAAGCTATCAACATTACTTTTCCTGAGGCGTATGATGCTGCTATAGAAGACCATAAACTTCATCCAGTAGATCGTCCATCGATAGATGATATTGAAGAAATTGAAAAGGGTAAAGATGTAGTACTTACAGTAAGTATCGAAGTTATGCCAGAAGTGGTGGTAGAAAATTATAAAGGTATAGAAGTAGAGAAAAAAGAGTATAATGTACAGGAAGAGGATGTTGAGAAGGAAATAAGTGCTTTGGTTGAAAAAAATGCTAGAATGGTTACAGTAGAAGATCGACCTGTTAAAGAAGGCGATATGGTAATCATTGATTATAAAGGCATGATGGATGGTGTAGCTTTTGAAGGAGGAACCGCAGAAAAGCAAAGTCTTACTATTGGTTCAGGACAATTTATTCAAGGCTTCGAAGAACAACTTATAGGTGCTAACATAGGTGATGAAGTAGAGGTAAAGGTTACTTTTCCTGAGGAATACCACAGTAAAGAATTAGCAGGCAAAGATGCAATATTTGAAGTAAAAGTTCATGAAATTAAAGAACAAGAGCTTCCTCAGTTGGATGATGAGTTTGCTAAAGATGCATCTGAGTTCGATACATTAGAAGAATTAAAAGCTGACACCAAGAAAAAATTAGAAGAGCAAGCGAAGAACAGAACGGAGCAGGAACTAAGAAATAATGTAGTAGAAGCTGTTGTTGGTAAAGTAGAAGTTAGTCTGCCAAATGCAGTTGTAATAAGACAAGTTGCTGCGATGTTAAGGGATTTCGAATATTCTTTAAGCTACCAAGGACTAGACTTAGAGTACTACTATAATATTACAGGAACAACAGAAGAAGATTTAAGAAATCAAATGAAGGACGATGCAGAAAAAAGAGTAAAAACACAAGTAGTACTGGATAAGATCAGTCAGATAGAAGCTATTGAAGCTACAGAAGAAGAAGTAAATCAAGAGATCGAGAAGATGGCAGAACAATATAAACAAGAAGTTGATAAGGTAAAAGAACGATTAAGAGAAGAAGATATGGCAAGCATCAAAGACAATATCGTAGTAAGAAAAACTATCGACTTCTTAGTAGAGAATGCTAAAATAGCATAAAGATAAATGTTGGGAGGAGATAGCCTATGGCATTAGTACCAGTTGTGGTTGAACAAACGAATCGGGGAGAAAGGTCTTATGACATTTATTCAAGACTTTTAAAGGATAGAATTATCCTGCTAAACGATGAAGTAAATGATGTAACCGCAGGATTAATTGTGGCACAATTAATCTTTTTAGAAGCTGAAGATCCAGATAAAGATATTCAGCTGTATATCAATAGTCCAGGAGGGTCTATTACAGCTGGAATGGCGATATATGATACAATGAATTATATCAAACCAGATGTCTCTACTATTTGTATTGGTATGGCCGCTAGCATGGGAGCCTTTTTATTAACTGCAGGAAAACAAGGTAAAAGATATGCACTTCCTAATGCAGAAATTATGATTCATCAACCATTAGGAGGAACTCGCGGTCAGGCAGAAGATATCCGTATTCATGCTGAGAGAATTCTCAAAACAAGAGATACTATAAATGATATATTAGCAGAAAGAACAGGACAGCCATTAGATCGTATTAAGAAGGATACTGACAGAGACTTCTTTATGTCTGCTCAAGAGGCGAAGGAGTATGGTATTATTGACGAAGTAATTACCGCAAGAAAATAGTTGCGGATTAAGCGAGGTGTAAAGATGTCTAGATTTGAGGATAAAAAGCAATTAAAATGCTCCTTTTGTGGTAAGTCTCAGGATCAAGTAAGGAGGTTGATTGCTGGTCCTAATGTATATATTTGTGATGAGTGTATAGAGTTATGTCAAGAGATTATTCAAGAAGAATTTGATGAGAACCTTGATGTTGACTTAGTAGATCTACCTAAGCCGCAGGAAATTAAGTCTATATTAGATCAATATGTTATAGGGCAGGAAAAGGCTAAAAAGGCTCTGGCGGTAGCTGTATATAATCATTACAAAAGAGTGAATATGGATGTTAAAAGTGAAGATGTTGAACTGCAGAAAAGTAATATTGTTATGTTGGGGCCTACAGGTTCTGGTAAGACGTTATTGGCTCAAACCTTGGCAAAGCTTTTAAACGTTCCCTTTGCTATCGCAGATGCAACTTCTTTAACAGAAGCAGGATATGTAGGAGAAGATGTAGAAAACATTTTATTGAAACTAATCCAGTCAGCTGATTATGATATAGAAAAAGCAGAAAAGGGTATTATTTATATCGATGAAGTAGATAAAATAGCTAAGAAATCAGAAAATCCTTCCATTACTCGGGATGTAAGTGGAGAAGGTGTACAACAAGCACTATTGAAAATCTTAGAGGGAACAGTAGCAAGCGTTCCACCTCAAGGGGGCAGGAAGCACCCTCATCAAGAGTTTATACAAATAGATACAACCAATATTTTGTTTATTTGTGGTGGGGCATTTGATGGCATAGATAAAATCATCCAGAAACGTACTGGAAAGAATTCTATGGGATTTGGCGCAGAAATTGCAAGTAAACAAAAAGTAGATATAGGTGCTTTGTTACAACAGATTCAACCTGAGGATTTACTAAAGTATGGTTTGATTCCTGAATTTGTAGGTAGATTACCAGTAGTAGTTACCTTGGATCAATTGGATGAAGCTGCTTTAATTCAAATTCTAACAGAACCTAAAAATGCCTTAGTAAGACAGTATAAGCGACTATTTGAAATCGAAGATGTTAATTTAGATTTCGAAACAGACGCTTTAGAGTTCATTGCTAAGCGAGCTATTGAAAGAAAAACAGGAGCTAGAGGACTTAGAGGTATTGTAGAAGGCCTTTTGATGGATATTATGTATGATGTCCCCTCTAGGGATGATATTGATAAAATTACCATTACAAAGGACACAGTAATGAAGGGTGAAGAACCAACGATTACATTAAAAAGTCCTAATGCAACAAAAAGCAAAAAGAAACCTAAAGAATCAGCATCCTAATAAAAAAACCCTAAGTTATGATCATAACTTAGGGTTTTTTATGGTTCTGAGGAACTGTCTTGGCGCCATATTTAGAAGGAATAAAAGACGATTCCCAGTATACCTGACAATAAAATGACCCCTATGGGATGCAGCTTGAATTTGTATAAAATTATAAAAACGATACAAGCAATAATGAAACTGCGCAAATCAATAATAGAAGTTTGAAAGAGAGCTACGCAGGCGGCAGCAATCAAACCGATGACAGCAGGACGGATGCCACCAAAAACTCCTTCAACAAAGGGAGAATCTTTATACTGGATGATTAGGCGAGCCAAAGTAGTGACAAGAATGAAGGATACTAAAACAACGCCTAGGGTAGCAAGGACAGCTCCTACTACGCCGTATAGTCTAAAACCTATAAAGGTAGCACTATTAATAGCAATGGGACCAGGGGACATTTCGGAGATGGCAATAATATCTACAAACTCTGTTGGTGTAAGCCATCCATGGATGTTTACTATTTCCTCTTCAATAAGAGGCAACATAGCATAGCCTCCACCAAAGCTAAAGGCACCAATTTTTAAAAAAGTGATAAATAATCTAATGAGTCCCACGTTTCCCCTCCTTTTTTTTATGCAACAATCCTGCAACAGCACAAGATATGATAACAAGAATAGGATGGACTTTAAGCAACACAATACTAACAAAAGACAATACCATAATCACCATGTTGAAATCAGTTTTGGAAATGGGTTTAGATAACTTTAATGCTGCCATAAGGATTAAGGCTACAATGGCAGGACGAACACCATGGAAAAATAATTGTATCGTATTTATATGCTTAATTTTATCGTAAAAAATAGCTAATACCATAATCACTAGTAAAGAAGGCAAAACCGTGCCAATTAAGGTAAAGACTGCTCCTAAAATTCCTTTTACCTTATAACCTACGAAAACTGCTGTGTTGACAGCAATAGGTCCTGGCAAACTTTGAGCAACTGCAATAATGTCTAAAAACTCATTTTCTCTAATAAGATCATGGTTTTCAACCATTTCTTTTTGCATGATAGGAAGCATGGCATAGCCCCCACCGAAGGTAAAGGCACCAACACGAAAAAAGATCGAAAACAATTTTAAGTAGTCCTTCATAGAATATACACCTCCATATGAAAATTTAAGGAAAGTCCTTTTCTTTTATTTAATTATCGTTAACGTTAACTTGAGCCATAATTTGTCATACTGAGTGGAACAAAGCGGCGTCGAAGGATCTTAGTGCTAGTAAAATGACATTATTCTTAGTATAACATAAATTACAAATTTCATTGAAATAAATTACCTATTGTTGCTTATAATGACAGTTTTTCATACAGGATAATTCGTTTTTCAATGTACATACTAAAACTAGAAGTAAAAGAAAGGAGGTCATATTTTGCCTAATATCTTTTTTTTAGTGCAGTTCTTTTTTGCTATTGTGATTGGACTTTACTTTTTAGGTCTTTTGAAGAGCCAGCAAGGCAATAAATCTGCCATAGAAAAGGAATCAAAAAAGGAAATGGAAAAACTTAAGGAACTAAGGGAAAGTGCACTAACTGTACCCTTAGCAGAACATACAAGACCCTCGACTTTTGATGATATTATTGGTCAAGAAGATGGTTTGAAGGCGTTAAAGGCAGCTTTATGCAGTCCGAATCCTCAACATGTTATTATTTATGGCCCTCCAGGAGTAGGAAAAACTGCAGCTGCTAGAGTAATCTTGGAAGAGGCAAAAAAAAGTGAGCTATCACCTTTTAATCAAAAATCTAAATTTATAGAGATGGATGCCACTACTTTACGGTTCGATGACAGGGGAATTGCAGATCCTCTAATGGGATCAGTACATGATCCCATTTATCAGGGAGCAGGACCCTTAGGACAAGCTGGTATTCCACAGCCAAAACCGGGAGCTGTTACAAAGGCTCATGGGGGGATTTTATTCTTAGATGAGATTGGAGAATTGCATTCAGTGCAGATGAATAAGCTTTTAAAGGTTTTAGAGGATAGAAAAGTTTATTTGGAGAGTGCTTATTATCATGCGGAGGATGAAAATGTTCCTAAACATATTCATGACATTTTTCAAAAAGGGTTACCAGCAGATTTTAGACTAGTAGGAGCTACAACAAAGGCTCCAGGAGATTTACCACCAGCATTAAGGTCTCGCTGTGTAGAAATATATTTTTGCCCCTTAACACCAGAGCAAATAGGGGCCATTGTGAAAAATGCATGTAAAAAAAGTAATTTTGAAATGGAAGAAAGAGCTGTTGAAGAAGTAAAGAAGTATGCTACTAATGGTAGAGAAGCTGTTAATATTATACAGATTACAGGAGGCTTAGCCTTAACAGAGGGAAGAAAAAAAATAACCCTTCAAGATGTCCAGTGGGTGGTAGAAAGTGGTCACTATAGCCCAAGACCATCGAAAAAAATAGGTAAGGAACCTACAGTTGGTTTTGTCAATGGATTAGCGGTATATGGACCTAATATGGGTATGATCATAGAAATTGAGGTATCTGCCATTAAGTTGCCTACAAAAGGTCAAGGACGATTGATTGTTACAGGGATTATTGATCGTGAGGAAACGAATGCACCTGGAAGAAGTTTACACAGAAGAAGTACCGCCTCTGACTCTGTAGACAACGTATTAACTGTAATTAAAAAGTTTTTTAAAGTAGATCCTAAAGATTATGATATTCATGTAAACTTTCCAGGTGGGGTTCCTATAGATGGTCCTTCAGCAGGGATAACTATAGTAACAGCTATATATTCTGCTATTACTAATCAGCCCGTAGATAACAGCTTAGCTATGACAGGAGAAATATCTATACGAGGTGCTATTAAACCAGTAGGAGGAATCACAGCAAAAATAGAAGCGGCAAAAGAGGCAGGATGTACTCGAGTACTTATCCCCAAGGATAATTATCAAGAACGTTTTAAAGAATTAAGTATAGAAGTAATTCCTGTAGACAATATAGAGGAAGTTATTGCACTGGCTATGGAAGTTAAAGATTATAAAGAGAAAAAATCCTCTCCAGTTGAAACAATAGATTTTGCTGCCGCCTTGGGGAACAAAGATAAAAAGTAGTCATAGACTACTTTTTTCACGCTTTATTTGATATAATAGTGGAAATTAGGGTAAAATATTGAAAAAAGTAGTATGAAACGATATAATAATAATCAACTGTGCGATTATAATAAAAGGAGTAGATAATATGGTAGAAAAAGAAACTTCTATTTCAACTCGTACAATTCCTTTGATTCCTTTGAGGGGATTAAACGTCTTTCCATATATGGTTATACACTTTGATGTAGGTAGAGAACGTTCTATTAATGCATTAGAGGAAGCCATGGTAAATGATCAACTGGTTTTTTTAGTTGCTCAAAAGGAGGCTGAAGTGAATGCCCCTACACTGGAAGATCTTTATGAAGTAGGTACGATTGCTAAAATTAAACAAATGTTAAAGTTACCTGGGGATACCATAAGAGTATTGGTGGAGGGGATTTCCAGAGGTAAAATTACCCATGTAGTACAGGAGACACCGTATTTTCAAGTGGAAATAGAGGAAAAAACCTATAAAACAGAAATGGAAGTAGACAGTGAAACAGAGGCTTTAATGCGTAGTGTGGTGGACTCCTTTGAGGAATACGTAGAAGTAAGTAATAAAATTTCATCAGAAATTTTGATCACTATAGCAGAGATAGAGATGCCTGGAAGATTAGCGGATACAATCGCTTCAAATGTTTTTATTAAGCCAGGACAAAAACAGGAAATCCTAGAGGCTTTTGATCCAGTTGTGAGGTTAGAAATCTTATATAAGATTTTGCTAGAAGAAATTGAAATTTTAGAAATAGAGAAAAAGATTAATAATCGTGTAAAAAAACAAATCAACAAAGTTCAAAAAGAGTATTATTTGAGGGAACAGTTAAAGGCGATACAGAAGGAACTAGGAGAAGATGAGGGTATTGTAGAGGAAGTGGCTGAGTACAAGGAAAAGCTTAATAAATTGAAATTTCCTAAAGATATCCATGAAAAAATTGATAGAGAAATTGATAGGTTGTTAAAGTTATCTCCTGCTTCAGCAGAAACAGGAGTGATTCGTAATTACATAGATTGGGCTTTAAACCTACCTTGGACGAAGGAGACCAAAGATAAGCTGGAGTTAAAAAAATCAGCGGAAATTTTAGATGAAGATCATTATGGCTTGAAGAAGGTTAAAGAAAGAATACTAGAATACTTAGCTATACGGCAACTGGCAAAGTCCATGAAAGGACCAATTTTATGTCTAGTAGGACCTCCTGGTGTAGGTAAGACATCTATCGCTAAGTCTATTGCTCGATCTCTCAATAGAAAATTTGTTCGAATGTCTTTGGGTGGTGTAAGAGACGAAGCAGAAATAAGAGGACATAGAAGAACTTATGTAGGTGCTATTCCTGGGAGAATTATTTCTTCTATTCGTCAAGCAGGGACAAAAAATCCATTATTTTTATTAGATGAAATTGATAAATTGGCCAGTGATTTTAGAGGAGATCCTGCATCAGCACTTTTAGAAGTACTGGACCCAGAACAAAACCATGATTTTACAGATCATTTTATGGAAATGCCCTTTAATCTTTCTAAGGTTATGTTTATAACAACCGCTAACACATTGGATACCATACCAAGGCCTCTATTAGACCGTATGGAAGTGATTCGAATAGCGGGATATACAGAGGAAGAAAAGCTAAACATCGTTTCTAAGTATTTGCTGCCTAAACAGATTAAAGAACATGGTTTAAAGCCAGAAATGTTAAAGGTATCAGAAAAAGCTTTAAGAGATATTATCAACTACTACACTAGAGAAGCAGGAGTAAGAAACTTAGAAAGACAGATAGCTAATTTATGTCGAAAAGTGGCAAAAAGAGTAGTAGAAGAGAAATTAAAGATGATTCGGATTTCTCCTGCTAATTTAGCAAAATATCTAGGTAAACCAATTTATCGTTACGAAATGGCAAATCAAAAAGATGAAGTGGGTGTGGTAAGAGGTTTAGCTTGGACGATGGTAGGCGGAGATACATTATCTATTGAAGTAACCCCCATGAAGGGCAATGGTAAATTAGTGCTGACAGGTCAGTTGGGCGATGTAATGAAGGAGTCTGCTAGGGCAGGTATTAGTTACATTCGTTCAAGAGAAGAAGCATTAAAGATCGATCCGGAATTTCATACTAACCTAGATATTCATATTCATATTCCAGAAGGAGCCACGCCAAAAGACGGTCCTTCTGCTGGTATTACCATGGCTACTGCGGTTATTTCTGCTTTGACGAATATCCCAGTTTATAAAGATGTTGCTATGACAGGAGAAATCACTTTGAGGGGAAGAGTCTTACCAGTAGGGGGAATTAAAGAAAAGGTATTGGCTGCCAATAGAGCAGGGATAAAAAAGGTATTACTCCCTATAGAAAACAAAAGAGATTTAGAAGAAATACCAGAAAATGTAAAAAAGAAAATGGAATTTGTCTTTGTAGATCATATGGATGAGGTACTGGAGCATGCCTTGAAAAGGAGCGTAAAAGATGAAGATTAAAACTTCAGACTTTGTTACTAGTGCAGTGGCGCCTAGCCAATATCCAGAAGATATGTTGCCAGAAGTTGCATTGGTAGGCAGGTCCAATGTCGGAAAGTCTTCTACGATTAATACGATGCTGGGGAGAAAAAAACTAGCCAGAATAAGTGCCACACCAGGAAAAACAAGGACCATCAACTTTTTCATCATCAACAAGGAATTTTACTTAGTAGATTTGCCAGGGTATGGTTATGCAAAAGTGTCAAAAACAGAAAAAGCATCTTGGGGAAAGACTATGGAAACTTACTTGGCAAGTAGAAAAAATCTTCAAGAAGTAATTTTATTAGTGGATATAAGACACGAACCTACCAATGATGATAAGATGATGTATGATTGGTTGAAGCATTTTGGCTATGGCAGTAGGGTGATTGCTACGAAACTTGATAAAATCACAAGATCTCAGCTGCAAAAAAATCTTAAAATCATTCGGCAAAAACTAGAGATGACCAAAGAGGACAGAATTTTACCAGTATCTTCTCTAAAGAAGCAAGGCGTAGAGGAAGTCTGGAACAGCATTGAGGAATTGTTTATTGAAAGACAGTTGCCTATTACAATAGAAGAAGCTCCAAAGTAATAAATTACTTTGGAGCTTCTGACTCTTTTTTGATTATAAATTAGTAGTAGCTACTACTCTTCTAGTTCAAACATATCTTTGCCAACACCACAGATAGGACAAACCCAATCATCTGGAATATCTTCAAAAGCTGTTCCAGCAGCAACACCTGAATCTGGATCTCCTACCTCAGGATCATAAACATAACCACATGGTGTACATACATATTTTTTCATACTTGTATATCTCCTTTCTTAATGTTTTTCAAAATAATATATTTTATGTATTCACAATAGCATTATACCCGTTTGAAAAAATATTAAACAAAAAATAAATATAAAAATAATCTTTAATATTTCCTTTGGGAGAGCGTTGACATCTTAGGAATTTTTATATATAATCATTTTAAAATACAATACTTCAAAGTAAATAATTGCATAATTTAAGTGAATAGAGATAAATGCTGGGAAAGAGCACAGTAAAAGGGTGATGTTTTATAGAGAGTAGGATATTGGTGGAAGTCCTATAGGCTAGCCTTTTGAACCCCCTCTGGAGCCTATGATGATAAAGTCATTACGGTAGTAATCACGTTAAGATTACAGCAAGTGAGCTAATTTAGTTAATTAGGGTGGTACCGCGGGTAAACTCTCGTCCCTTTTAGGGGATGAGGGTTTTTTTATTTGCTCATAATACTTTTGAAGGAGTGATAAAATGATGACATTCGTTGAACAATGCAAAACATTAAAAAAAGCAGCCCAGGTTTTAGGGAGTACAGATACAAAGGCAAAAAATGAAGCATTAAGACAGGTGGCCATTAGCTTAAACCAATACGAAGACTATATTTTGCAGGAAAATGCTAAGGATATTGAAAATGCAAAACAAAATCATATGAAGGAAAGTCTTATTGATCGCTTGAGGTTAACTAAAGATAGAATACAAGGAATGATAGACAGTATTTATACCATCATCGATTTAAAGGACCCAGTATGGAGAAGTAATGATGTATGGACATTGGAAAATGGTTTAACCATCAGTAAGATGACGGTACCTATAGGGGTGATTGGCATTATCTATGAATCAAGACCTAATGTGACAGTAGATGCTTTTTCCCTAACCCTAAAAAGCGGAAACTGTATTTTGTTGAGGGGCAGCTCTACTTCTATCAATTCTAACAGAGCACTAGTATATGCTATCAAAGAAGGATTGAAAAATAGTGCTATATCTCAAGAGGTGATTGGTTTTGTAGATGATACAGACCGAGGCATTGTAAAAGAAATGTTAACCTTAAATGAATACATTGATTTAATTATTCCTAGAGGTGGTAAGGATTTAATTGATTTTGTAGTAAAAAATGCTACTGTACCTACCATCGAGACGGGTGTAGGAAACTGCCATATTTTTGTGGATGAAGATAGTGATTTAGAAAAAGCCATAGATATTATAGAAAATGCCAAGGTTCAGCGTCCAGGCGTTTGTAATGCTTGTGAAACTGTACTAATACATGAAAAAATTGCTGAAGTGTTGTTACCTAAACTATATGACCGTATAGGAAGCAAGGTAGAAATTCGTGGCTGTGCAGCAGTGAAAAAACTGATAGATGTCAAGGCCGCCACCGATGAAGATTGGGCAGAGGAATATTTAGATTATATTTTGGCAGTAAAGCTGGTAAAAAGTATTGACGACGCTATTGAGCATATCAATCAATATGGCAGCAAGCACTCAGAGGCAATTTTGACAGAAAACTTCACTCATGCTAATACTTTCTTAAGACAAGTGGATGCAGCAGCAGTTTATGTTAATGCTTCCACTAGGTTTACAGACGGAGGAGAGTTTGGTTTTGGTGGAGAAATGGGTATTAGTACACAAAAAATGCATGCCAGAGGGCCTATGGGTTTAAATGAACTGGTGACAGTAAAATATACTATTGTGGGCAATGGACAAATTAGAGAATAGAGGGGTAGAGATGATCAAGGAGCTTATCAATAATAGCAAAAAAATTGTTATTAAAATCGGCAGTAATACATTGGCAAATCAAGATGGTACAATATGCAAGACTTTCTTGCAGGATTTAAGTAAACAAATTAGTCACTTAAAGGACCAGGGAAAACAAGTGGTTATTGTATCTTCGGGAGCAAGAATTGCTGGGGTGGCAACCTTAGCCAAATGGATGCGTAAAGAAGACATTCATTACAAACAAGCCTTATGTGCCATTGGTCAGGTAGAGTTGATGGATGCCTATCGAAGAGTTTTTGAGGAGGAACACATCCATATTGGCCAGATGCTTTTAACAAGAGATGATTTTTCAGATCCACACAGGACCTTAAATATAAGGAATACACTTTTTACACTAGTAGATGAAGGTGTTATTCCTATCATCAATGAGAACGATACTGTAAGTGTAGAAGAAATAAAAATAGGAGACAATGATACATTAGCGGCTTTGACGACAAACCTTTGGAATGCAGATCTTCTAATCCTTTTTAGTGATATTGATGGTATTTATAATAAGAATCCCAAAACCTATAAAGATGCTGAATTTATAGAAGAAGTTAACAATATTGATGTCCTGTTAAAAACCATTGAAATAGGTACGGTAAATGATTTTGGCACGGGAGGGATTGCAACAAAAATAGAAGCTGCTAAGAAGGTAAATAATTATGGTATACCCATGATTCTAGCTAATGGTAAGAAAGAAAATATTTTATTAAAGCTACTAGATGGCAGCGAAAAAGGAACCGTGTTTTTAGCGAATAATTAAGTAAATATCTGTAAAATTCACTTTCATTAGCGTTAACCTAAACTATAACTTGTCATCCTGAGGGGAGCAAAGCGAGTCGAAGGATCTTAAAATTAGCAAGAAGACAGTTTGACAGAGTTTTGGAAATAATTGTATTAAGTTAACGCTTATAAATTCATTTTTAATATATTAAGGTCTACGTTTTTTAGCCAGAGGCAAACCGTAGACCTTAAATATTAAAATTTATAGACGATACTCCGTCAATTCTTCGCAATAACTACATTTGTATTGAATCTTACCATTAGGTACGAGAGTAAATTCTGGCTCTGCGTAATCATCTATGCAAGTAATACAGCGTGGGTTTTTGCATTTAAATAAACCAGAAACTTTTTGAGGGATTTCAATAGCTTTTTTCTCTATTGTTCTATCGTTCTCAATGATATTAATCGTGATATTAGGATCAATTAAACCCAGTATCGTTAAGTCAATATCAATGTAGTCTTGTACTTTAATAATATCTTTTTTACCTAATTTTTTACTGGGGACCTTCATTAGTAAAACCACTGGTGTATCTATTTTATCTAAACAAAGCTTTTCAAAGATTTTTAAACCTTTACCAGAGCTTATATGATCGATCACAATACCTTTTTGAATACTGTTTACCTTTAACACGATTCAACCACCCCCAAAAGTAGTGCCATTAAGGCCATTCTTGCGTATACCCCTAGCTTTGCTTGTTCAAAATACTTTCCTCTAGGGTCATCATCTACATCATAGCTGATTTCATTTACCCGTGGCAGTGGGTGAAGTACCAACAGCTCCTCTTTGGCGGGTACTAGTTTTTCTTTATTTAAAATGTAACTATCTTTTAACTTTATATAATCTTCTTCATTAAAAAATCTTTCTTTTTGAATTCTTGTCATGTAAAGAATATCGATTTCCTTCATGTAAGTTTCAAGACAATGGGTTTCAATAATTTCAACATCATGGTTTTGAAGAATTTCACTTTTGAGATGATAAGGAATCTTCAATTCAGGAGGAGAAATTAATACAAAACTTATATTAGGATATCTACTTAAGGTTTTTAAAAGAGAATGAACAGTACGACCAAATAATAGATCACCACAAAAAGCTACTTTTAGGTTCTTAATCTCACCTTTGTAATACTGAATGGTAATCAGGTCTGTTAAAGTTTGGGTAGGATGCTGATGTCCACCATCACCGCCATTGATAATAGGCACAGTAGCATATTGAGAAGCTAACTTAGGTGCGCCTTCTCTAGGATGGCGCATTACTAGAATATCCGCATAATCGTCTAAAACACGGATCGTATCTGCGATACTTTCACCTTTTTGTACAGAACTGGTGGCGGCATCAGAGAAACCTAAAATATTTCCTCCCATTCTCAGCATAGCAGATTCAAAACTTAAACGAGTACGTGTACTGGACTCATAAAACAAAGTACCTAGTATTTTTCCTTTGCATATTTCTGCATACTGAGCTGGATGATGATAAATATTTAATCCTAAATCAATAATTCGCTGAATCTCCTCCAGTGTTAAATCATTAGGGTCAATCAAGTGTCTGCCTTGTAAACTCATTTATATGCCTCCCTGTTTTAAATTTGGGAGTTTTCACTCCCTTTTTAGTCTCCCCGGACTAAATTAAAGGTATAACATAAATAAAACCCTTGCAGTCAGACTGAAGGGTATAGTAAACAAAGCAACCACCTTTAAAGCTTGGCAACTTTCCTTTTCAGTCTCACAGGACAGATTTAAAGGTCTTATTTATTTTCTTAAATATATCATTAAGAAAATTAAAAGTCAAGGTTTATAGATTTGACATAATAGAAGGAAATAAATAAATTATGTAGAATACTTCTTCGAGGAAATAATTTATAAGAGGTGTAGATAGATGTACGGATTATCTTTAGAAGAGCTTTATAACTTTTTAGTAGAAGAGGGGGAGATGCCTCCTTTTATGGAATATAATGAAAACATTCATTTGATTCCTGTATCGAACATCGAATACAGAGATAAGATTCGGGGGGCTTTGGTAAGTCTTGCCATAGGAGATGCTTATGGCAGCTACTTGGAGGGTCAGCTTCCTAGAGAAGTAGAATATATTAATAACTTTTTAAAAGGAGATCGACATGCGGTTTCATTAAATATTACTGATGATACTGAAATGAGCATTATGTTGGCAGAATCTCTTATTATTCATCAAGGCTTTTACCCAGAGGATATAGCCAATAGGTTTGTACGTCAATCTATTACTCAGATGGGAAACACCATTAAAGAGTTTATCCATAACTATCGTGATAGAAAGATAGCATGGTACAAGAGTGGTGTTGAGTCTGCCGGCAACGGTGCTGCTATGAGATGTGCTCCTATAGCTTTAATTAATTATGGAGACTTTGTTTCTTTAAAAATGATGGCAGGTATTCAATCTTCAATCACCCATATGGATCAAATGGCAATTGCTTCTAGTATTGCCCATAGTACAGCTATTGCCTATCTAATGAATTTATCCCCCTTTAGTTTAAGGGATAAAGAGGATCTATATAAGTTTATATCCGTTTGCGCAAAAGGGATTAAAGGTATAGAAACCAAGGTTTACCGTACTAGAGAGAATAGTCAAATTGCTAATTTATATACAAGATTAAATATAGAATTGGCGGAGGCTATTGAAAAAGATTTAGAAGTAGATGAAATAAGAGAAAAGTGGGGAAGTGGTGCTTATGTACTGGAATCTTTACCCTATGGATTATTTGTCTTTTTAAAAAATCCCAATGATTATGAAAAAATATTGAAACAGTGTTTAATGGCGAGAGATACAGATACCGTTGCCAGCCTAGCATTGACCTTAGCAGGGGCTTATTTAGGATATAACCATATTCCTAAAGGATATATTAGCAAATTAAAAAATCTTGAGGAAATATTAGCTTTAGCAGATCGCTTATTTGAACTATCTTTAAAAAATAAAAGTAATAATCCCTATAGAAGAATGAGAGAAAATATTAGTGAATCAAAATCTCAAGATGAGATCGACAAATTGATGTGGAAGGGCATTAAATACAACAAACAAGAACATTATCAGCAGTCTGTAAAATACTTTGAAGACTTAATTATACAGCATCCAGAAGCAAAGAAAAATGAGAGAATAAAACTTCACATTATTGAAGCTTATGAAGGACTGGGCACCAAACTTTTAAAGGAAGAAGCCTACGAAGAAGCTCTGAAGCATTTTAAAAAAGCATTGGCCTATGATCTAAACCACCCCATTATTTTGTGTGATCTAGCGATTACTTATCTCAACTTAGATGATTTAAATAAGGCAGAAAAATATGCTCGGCGTTCTGTAGAGATAGCACCAGAATATGAGATAGGTAGGGAGGTACTAGAGGCAATTACCAGTATCAAAAGAAAAAGCTAAGTAAGTAAATAAAATGATAAAGACCACTAAAGGTGGAGGCGAAGTTATGAAGATTGATTTTATCGTATGCGAAGATAATCCTAAAACTAGAAAAACCATCTGTGATTGGTTAGAAAGTTACATTGATCATAAAGATATCCAATTATTGGTGGCGACATCCCAACCGGAGGAAGCCTTGTCTTTGGTCACAGAAGATGAAGCCACCAAGATTTGTCTTTTAGATATTAACTTAAATAAAGAGATGAACGGTGTAGCATTAGCTGAGAAGATCAGAAGCATAAATATGAATACAAAAATTATATTTATTACTGCTTATGCGGAGTGGGCTGTAGAAAGTCTTAACAGAAATATAGAACCTTTTGCTTATCTTACAAAACCTTTAGACCGCCAAACCTTTGATTGGCATATTAGGAGACTGCTAAAGAAAATTAAAGAACTTCAAGATTTGCAGATGTATCCCAATGTAGGCTTAATAAAACTAGAAGCCTATGGTAGAACCCACTACAAAAAAGTAGAGGGAATTACCCATATAGAAACCCATCATAAAGAAGGCTATCTTACAGTACATACAATCCAAGGGGAAAAAATTATTCATAGGAGTAGACTAAATGATATGCTGCAGACGCTTAATAAAATACAGTCCAGTACTTTCTTACAATGTTATAAGTCTACGCTGGTAAATCCTTATTATATCGAGAGTACCGATAAGAAGCAAGGGGAAATCATATTAAAAAATGGCACACGTCTATTTATGTCTAGAAGCAGAGAAGTTCAAGAGGAAATAGATAGGAGGGTGATGGGGGGGAATTCATGATGACGATGGATAACCTTTGCAGCGTTATAGTGATTGCTATGGAAGTGTTAATGTATATAAACCTTTTAAGACTGTTTTTAAAAATATCTAAGAAACAATACTTAAAACTCTATTTTTTTGTTTTTATTTCTAGTGTTATTATAGTAACGACGCACAGCATAATCCAATATTCCTATAATTTAAAAACAGTGATAGTACTTATAATCCACGGGTTGATGATTATAGCTGTATTAAAGACAACTGTGTTTAAAACAATTTTTCTGTCACTGATTTATGCAGTTGTGACACTATTGGGAAATGTTTTTGCTATTTTTATTATGCGACATACTTTAGGAGCTGAAGTAGTAGAAATACTAAATGAACCGAGGTTATTTTTTGCTGGAAATATAGTATCCTTTTCAGTGATAGGTTTGCTGCTGTATAGCATAAAATATATTTTGTTATATAAAGCCTATGGTAAGATGGTGCGGAGCAAAGCTAAAAACATCATTCTTTATATTTTGACGGTATTTTCTATGCTCTTTATCAATTATTATACCTTCATCTACCATGTAAACAAAATGAATGTCTGGATATCTGTCTTACACTTTATATTGGTGGGGGTATACATCATGATTTCTCTAGACTATACTTTTTTAGAAAAAAATTTTTATTATCAGAAAATCCTTTATCAAAATCAACAGGAATATTTGACGAAAACGGAAAGTTTGTTAAATGACTATCGAGAATTGAAGCATGGATGGAAGGATTACCTCACAGGTTTTTCTGGTTTTATTTATGGGGGAGAGAAGGATTGGGAGGCTTTGGTGGCATACTATGAATCGGTGGTGGAAAAAACCAAGGACTTAAGTAAGGATTCTTTGTCTTAAATTTAAAGGTTTACCACATACAATCCAAAGGAAAAATATGTTCAAAAATAAAGTATAAGAAAAAAGAATTCAAAAAGAATTGTTAGGAAGGGAAATGGGAAAAAACTTATGCTAACAATAGACAATTTTCGCAGTATTATAGTGATTGCCATGGAGGTTTTAATTTATATTAATGTTTTAAGGTTGTTTTTAAAAGTGCCCAAAAATAAGTATATGAAATTATATTTTTCACTTTTTATTTCTGGTATTGCAGTAGTAATGATTCACAGTGAAATGCAATATTTTTATAATTTTAAAACAGCTGTAATTTTGATGATTCAAGGATTAATTACAATTATCCTATTAAAAACAACAATTCTTAAAACTATATTTTTACTATTTATCTGTGCTGTTGTAACACTATTGGGAAATATTTTTGCTATTTTTATTATGATGAGTATCTTAGGGGTCACAATGCTAGAGATACAAAATGATACAAAGCTATTTTTTACTGGAAACCTAATAACCTTTGCAACAATTGCATTGTTGCTATATATAATAAAATATATATTATTATATAAAACCTATGGTAAAACAGTGCAGGTGAAAAGCAAGAATATTGTACTATACATCATAACCGTGTTTTCTATGCTGTTTATTAACTTCTATACCTTTATCTATCATGCAAATGAAATGAATGTTTTGGTTTCTGTAGTGCATATTATCTTAGTAGTGGCTTATATTACCATCTCCTTAAATTATACCTTCTTAGAAAACGATTTTTACTATCAGAAAATCCTCTATCAAAATCAGCAGGAATATTTGACGGTGATAGAAAATCTTCTCAATGGTTATCGGGAGTTGAAGCATGGGTGGAAGAACTACTTGACGGGATTTTCTGGCTTTATCTATGGAGACGAGCAGGATTGGGAGGCTTTGATAGGATACTATGAATCTGTGGTGAAAAAAACCAAGCACTTAACCAAGGATTGCTTAACGGTATTAACTAAAATTAAAGATTATATCCTATTGGGGATGTTTATTGAAAGGATTAATGAAGCTGAGGCAAAAGAAATCAATGTCAATATCAATATTAGTGGTGAGGAAGTGAAGCTGGGAAAAGACTATGATTTTCAAATGGACTTAAACTTTATGCTGGGAAATTTCTTGGACAATGCCATCAGACATGCTGAGGAGGCAGAGATCCCCATCTTATGGATTGAGATAGTCTGTGAAGAAGAGTATACCAATTTTGTCATTAAAAATACCTTCAAAAAGGAATCTATGAAGGCAAAACAACGCTTTGATGGGGGGCATGGTTTGCGGCTGGTGACAGAAAAGGTCAAGAAATATCCATTCATTGTCCACAGCACCATTATTGATGGAGATCTTTTTATTCAGGAATTGATTATAGAGAAACAGCCAATGCGTAGTTTGGCATAAAAACAACAGGTGTCTAATGTAGGCACCTGTTGTTTTATGTTTGAATAATGTGCTATAGGGGATTATTCTTCTATCATGGACTCTGGCATTTTAGGTTCCCTCATTGCCCAGTACATGCATCCTGATTGAATGGTAAAGGTAAAGGCAAAAACACTTAATAAACTAGCCAAAGTAGTAAGTAAGTTAACTTTTTTCATTAGTTTCTCCTCCTTTTAATTGAAATACTTTATACATAAAGGGAGTGGTAAAAAGGCTCTCCCCCAAAACCGATAGTGTAATCAATGTCCCATAGGGATTTTTTGCATTGATAAAAGCAACGATAAACAACAGAGATGCTACAATCAATAGTTTTCTTCTCAACTTTTTTCTTAAAGTCATACTCCTTAAAGGCCGGGCTTCTGTAGCAGCTGGAGCATAGCGATAGAGAAGTCCTATACTTATGCCCCAAAGCAACAACAGTACAACAAGGGGAAGGGGATAAAAAATTCCCACTGAGGTAATACCAAACAAGAGAATAAAACTACCAACGAAACAACTTAAGTCTGTTTTAAGGTGCATGCCCCAAGCATAAACTCGAACTAGAGCATAGCTAACCTGAACGATAGTAAAGTAAAGAATGAAGTTGTCTATATAAAAATTTAAAAATACAGCTATAGAAAACAATACAAAAAGCTTAGGAAAAGCAATGAAAAATGCGGCAAGTCCATATTCAATCCTGTCTAGTTCTTTTTGCTCTTTATCCGGTAAGTTTTCTTTTATAAAAGAATAAGTCAAATGCTGTGCTAATTTTTCGGGAAACGCCATGATTATTCACCTTCTAACAAAATATTTTAAAAAACCTCTAATTTCTCTCTGCCTATGATCAATTTTAAGACAAAATCAGCGGGGAAGAAAGTACTTATAGATAAACTATTAAAAATTATCGGTATAGGATTAAAGTATAGCAGTTTGCCGAAATATTGTACAGATTACCGAAGTAGTATCATGACATAATAGAAACTCGTCTATAATAAGAGATATCTATAATATAAGGATTACTTTAAAATAACAAATTTAGTAGTGCAAAATATAAGGAGTGGCTTAAAATGGAGGAAAAACTTTTATTAAAGTTAAAAGAAGTAGAGAGAAAGGTTGAGGATAGACTTAACATGAATAAGAAAGAAAAGAAAACCTCCATTAAGGAGGAGTGGGTTAAGGAAGACTTTCATAGTAAAAAGAATCGAGTAGCAAATGTAATATTACCCGATATAGAAGGATAAGTTGAAAAATCTTAGGCGGGGGGGTAGTTAGATGATATTAACAAAAGAAATGATTGAGGACAATGAAAAAATATTCTTTGAATTACAAAACAAAGAAACTAGAAACATGTTATCTTTCCTAAACATGATGGAAGAATTTGTGATTATTATAGACCCTGATAATCAAGAAATTGTTTTTGCAAATGACTATGCAAAAAATGAAATACTTTTTTTAGAAACTTATCCTTGCTGGGAGGCACTAGGCTATGACAGGCCTTGTTGTAAAAACAATACCTGTCTAAGTGAAAAAACTTTTGAGATTAAAAAAAGTGATGGGACATGGAAACAGCATAGAGTTACAAAAATTATTCTCTCTAATAAAGTACTTTTAATGGAGTCTATTATAGATATAACGGAAAAAAAAGTGAAAGAGAAGAAAAAAAAACTAAAATATAATCTCTTATCTATGGTATCTCATGAACTAAGAACGCTGCTAAATATTATCTTATCTACATTACAGCTGCTAGAGGGTTATGATGAGAATTGGAAAAATTCTTCAAACTATAAACATACACAGAGGATAAAAAAAGCAACAGGACAGATTAACAAGCTGTTAAGAGACATACTTCTGGTTGAAAAAGTGGAAGCTGATAGAGTAAGATTCAATCCAAAATCTATTGATGTTATCAAACTCACAAAAGCTATTTTAGAGCCGATTCGAGAAAGTATATCTCTATTTTCCAATATTATTTTCATTACTGAAAAAGAAACTTTTGTTACGAATGTGGATGAATTTCTTCTTAGCACTATTTTGACAAATCTTTTAACTAATGCAGTGAAATATTCTAAAGCGAATAAAGATATCATTGTAAAAATTGAATTTGAAGAAGAAAATGTGCTTTTTAAAATTATAGATCAAGGTATAGGTATACCAAAAGCAGAACAAAAAAATCTTTTTCAGAGTTTTTACCGTGCTTCTAATGTTGGAGATATTTCAGGCACAGGATTAGGTCTAACGATTGTGCAGGACTTTGTAGATATTCATCAGGGAAGTATTAGTTTTAAAAGTGAGGTGGATAAAGGTACCACCTTTATCGTGAAAATTCCTATTATAAGATAAAAAAAGTTAACTTTGTTGAAGTTAACTTTTTTTTATCCTTTGCATAATAGGCAGCTGTAATAAAGCTATAACGATGATGCTTAAAATACCATAAGTAACCCAAGGAATAGGGGATTCTACAATACCATAAATATCTACCAACCTTCCACTGGCAAAGCTGCCTAAAGCCCCCCCAATGCCTGATGCAAAATTCGCCACAGCAAAGTAGGCTCCTAGTAGACTTGGATCTGCAATTAGTTTTGTTACATTGTCAAAGGTAGGCATCATAAACATTTGTCCAAAAATGAAGATGGTAGAAGAAATCATCAAAAAAGTAAAAGTAGTAGACCATCCAATCAGAGTGATTGCAATTCCTAAGAAAATTGTACCGATACTTAAAGAGAAGGTAGGAGAATACTTTTCTAAGAAATTCCTAGAAACAAGGGGTTGTAGAATAATAACAATGATGCTGGTGACAGTCCATATTATCCCTATTCTGCTAACGTGATCTAAGACTGCTTCTCCCCTCAGCGGAAGAAGTAGTCCCATCTGAGTATAAACTGCCCACATCAAAGTGGAGATAAAGCTAAAAACGACAAAGGTTCTGTCTTTAAAAATATTTATATAATCTTTTAGAGGGATAGCAGGGCAAGGTTGATTACCACAACCTGCAGGTAAAAAGATCCAAGAGATAATAATCAAAACACCATAGACACTTCCTGCCACATAAAAGTTTAAGTTGGTAGCAAAAAATACTACAAAAAGCCCTGCTATACTGGTACCCATATTGGCAGCCACTGCTCTTAAAGAAAAGGCGGTGGTTGCTTCTTCTTGAGAGGCTAGGTAGGAGATAGCTGCCTTGGTTGTAGGAATATAAATACCTGTCCCCATACCATTTAATCCAGAAAAAAGTGTTAGGGGAATTACAGAGGTGGATAATCCTAAACCAAAAAGAGCAATAAATTGAAGAGCATTTCCTATAACAACGGTGAGTTTGTTGCCTATTCGATCAGCTAAAATGCCAGCAATGATACTACCTAATTGAATAAACAAAGAACCAGCTCCAATGACTAAACCTACTTCAGAAGGGTTTAGTCTTTTTTCAGTTTTTAAAAGAATAGGAAAAATAGGGACAATTAAATAGGCAGCGATATGAATAATCAATATAGAAGATAGCAAGATCCAAATTTCTTTTTTAAATTTTGCATGAAGAGGGATACCAAACATAATGACAACTCCTAAATTTTATAGTCTATGGTAAATAGCATAAGTCTAGTATGAGCAAAAAACCCCTTTTTTAAAAGCATATTAAAGGCTCTTTTAGGAGATGATGATATTATCAGAAAGGAAGAGAAAAGGATGTGATAAAATGAAGGAGTTTTTGGTTCTTATTACTTGGCTGCTGTTTTTGGCAGTAATTTATTATAATCTTTTCGTGATTATACCTGAAGCAATTATTCTTGGTGTGTATCCCTATGTTTTAGGTATTACCTTAATTCTAGGAATAGGCGTACTAGTATTAAAATTTGTAGAAAATCCTTCCTTTGAAAAAGTGATTTATATAGTATTAGGGATCAGTTGCCTATTTGTTGGATTTAGTTTTATACAAGTTTGGAGAAATGCAAAGTTATTGAACCACTACCAAGAAAATAGAAGTTACTATATGGATGATCTTATGAAAATTACGAGAGAAAGAAAATACGAGGGAATACACTTGACGCCAGAGCAAGAGGGGATAGCTACTTTGATTGAGGCAAACACGGGTATTCCTTTAACTAACTACAATCGTGCTACTATAATTAACGAGAGTAAGAAGATCTTTGACGAAATGATTGAAGCTATGGATCAAGCAAAAGAAAGTATACATATAGGTTTTTTTATTGTTAGAGATGATCATATTGGAGAAAAATTTAAAGAAATATTAAAGAAAAAAGTAAAAGAAGGTGTAGAAGTACGGTTAATTTATGATGGTAAAGGGAGTCATCGGTTAGGTAAAAGCTTCATCAAGGGACTGAGGGAAGCTGGTGTAGAAATTTTTGCATACGATGCTATTGCTACTTCGATTTTGAAAGGAAAGTTGAACCATAGCAACCATAGAAAGATGGTAATTATCGATGGTAAGGTAGCTTTTACTGGGGGAATCAATCTAGGGGATGAATATTTAGGCAGAGATGAGGCCATCGGTAATTGGGAGGATCTTTGCATCAGGGTTGAAGGGGAAGGGGCCCATTGGATTCAAAAAGTATTTTTAGCAGATTGGTACTACGTGACTGAAGAGAAGTTGTTGGATGAAGCATACTTTCAGGCAATACAAGTAGAGGAAGTTTTACCAATGCAGGTGGTCACCAGCGGATACGATACCCACTGGAATGAAATTAGTCAGGTGTACTTTTCTATGATTACTGCTGCGAAAGAAAGCGTCTATATTGCTACACCTTATCTTATTCTTAGTGACAGTATGTTGAAGGCTCTTGAAACTGCTGCATTGAGAGGAGTAGACGTAAATATTATTTTGCCTAAAAAACCAGATTTGTTTATCGTAGGCTGGGCAAATGCTTCTTTTTTTGAAAAACTGCTAAAGAGAAAGGTAAAAGTCTACCAATATAAGGATGGTTTTTTGCATGCGAAAGCAGTTTTAGTAGATGGAGAGACTTTATCTCTAGGGTCTGCCAACCTCAATACAAGAAGTCTACACCTGGACTACGAGTTAAATCTAATGATTTATGATGAAACCTTGGGCAGAGAAATGAAAGAAGAGTTTAAGAGATATATAGAAAATAGTGTACAGGTTACTTTGGAAGATTATAAAAGTCCTCCAATAAGTCAAAGACTCAAAGAACTAATAGGTCGGTTTATTATCCCCTTAACATAAGAGTATAGTATTCGATAGATTTGTACATAATATACAGATGTTGAAGGGAGGAATTATATGGCATGTAAAATCGGTATACCAAGGGGTCTTTGGTTTTATGACTACTACCCTCTATGGAAAACCTTTTATGAAGAGCTAGGGGCAGAAGTAATTTTATCTAATCCTACCAATAAAAAAACATTAGACGCAGGTGTAAAGAATACCGTAGATGAAGCTTGTCTTCCAGTAAAAATATTTCATGGACATGTGTTGGATTTAAAAGATAAAGTAGATTTCATATTTTTACCAAAATTAATGAGTGCTTATGAAAAAGAATATATTTGTCCAAAATTTTGTGGCTTACCAGAAATGGTCACGCATTCAATAAAAGATCTACCACCGATTATCGATACAGAAATAAATTTTAATCACTCAAGAAGAAATTTAATGAAGACAGTCTACAGCTTTGGAAATTATGTTACTCAAAATCCTATTGCTATTAAAAGAGCCTATAGCAAGGCTTTAGATGCCTATCATGACTATAAAGAAAAAATCAAGGGCGGCAGCTATCCAATCAATGGAGAGTTCAACGATCATGATTTAAATAGAGAAAAAGCCTCTATAACCATTGCGGTGATGGGACATTCTTATAATATCTATGATCAATATGGTTCTATGAGTTTAATTGACAAACTGCATGAGCACAGAATCAAGGTAATAACACCTGAAATGATGGATTATCGTAGGGTCAACGAATATGCTGAGTCTCTTGAGAAAAAAATGTTTTGGAGCTATGGAAGAAAATTATTAGGGACAGCAATGTACTTTGCTGATGCTAAAAATATAGATGGCATTGTTTACTTATCCTCCTTTGGTTGCGGTATTGATTCCATTATAGAGGAATTAGTAGAGAGAAAGACCAGGAAGGAAGGGAAGATGCCTTTTCTATTGGTTACGGTAGACGAACATACAGGAGAAGCAGGGGTGAATACACGCTTGGAAGCATTTATTGATATGATCGAATGGAGGAAAAAAAATGAAACTAACCTTTCCACACATGGGTAATCAATATGTTGCAGCAAAGGTATTGTTAGAGGAATTAGGTTTAGATATAGTTATTCCTCCTCAGTGTAGCCAAGATACCCTAGAAATAGGGACAAAATACTCTCCAGAGTCTATTTGTTTACCCCTTAAGGTAAATATAGGAAATCTTGTAGAGAGTGCTAAGGCAGGTGCTGACACAGTTGTTTTTTCTGGCAGTTGTGGTCCCTGCAGATTTGGCTACTATTCTATTTTAGAAAAGGAAATATTAAAAGAATTGGGCTATGACATGGAGTTTATTCTATTTGACCCTCCACAGGGAGACTATAAAACTTTTATCAGTAGAATTTTCAAATTAGCTCAGACATCTAATCCCTACAAGATCACAAGAGCACTAAAGAAAGCTGTTCAAATCTTGTATCAAGTAGATGCATTGGATGCGGCAGCTCACTATAAAAGACCTAGGCAAAGAGAAATAGGAAAAGTGGATGTATATTATGATAGATTTCATCAAGAAGTAAGAGAGGCCCAAGGTTATAGGGAAACATCTGAAGTGATAGAGAAGACAAAACAGTCTATTATGGCGATAGAAGAAGATCCAGATCGAGAAATTTTGAAGATAGGGATTGTTGGAGAGATTTACACCATCATAGAACCTTTTGTCAACTTAAATGTTGAAAAAAAATTAGGAGAAATGGGGGTAGAAATTGAAAAATCTTTAAAAATAAGTAGTTGGCTTACAGAACATTTATTTTTAAGTCCCCTTAAATTGACTAGTGAAGGTAAAATCCACAAAGCAGCAAAGCCTTACTTAAAAACGATGATAGGTGGGCACGCCAGAGAGACCATAGGATATACTGTTGAATATGCAAAAAGAAATTTTGATGGCGTCATCCAAATCTATCCTTTAACTTGTATGCCGGAAATTGTTGCACAAAGTATTTTGCCAACAGTAGAAAAGGATTATAACATCCCTTATTTATGCCTCATTGTAGATGAAATGACGGGAGAGGCAGGTTATAGCACTAGATTAGAGGCCTTCGTAGATCTTCTAAGGCGAAGAAAGGAGAGACAGGAAAGTGCAGAACTGTTACTTAGGTATTGATGTTGGGTCAGTAAGCACCAATGTTGTATTAATGAATGAAAAAAAAGAGATCGTTGGAAAAGTATATACTAAAACACAAGGGAAGCCTATAGATGCAATACAAAGAGGTTTAAAAGAGATAAAGTCTAAAATAAAAGAAGATATCAAGGTAAAAGGAGTAGGTGCTACTGGCAGTGGCAGGCACCTTGCCTCCATGATTGTTGGAGGAGACATTGTAAAAAATGAAATCACAGCCCATGGGATAGCAGCGTTGAATTTTGTAGATGGTGTTAAAACTATTATAGAGATAGGTGGGCAGGATTCTAAGATTATCTTATTAAGAGATGGGATTATTAGTGACTTTGCCATGAATACAGTATGTGCTGCTGGAACAGGTTCCTTCTTAGATCGCCAAGCCTCTAGAATGGGTATTGAGATAGAAAACTTTGGAGAATTAGCTCTTCAATCCAAAAATTCAGTAAGGATTGCTGGAAGATGTGCTGTTTTTGCAGAGTCTGACATGATTCATAAGCAACAACTGGGTCACAATCAAGAGGATATTATTAAAGGCCTTTGTGATGCCTTAGTAAGAAATTTCTTAAACAATCTTGCAAAAGGAAAAGAAGTATTAGGTCCTGTTGTTTTCCAAGGAGGAGTAGCTGCTAATGTGGGAATCAAAAAATCTTTTGAAGAAGCCTTGGGATTAGAAGTCTTTGTGCCTCCTCATCATGAGGTGATGGGTGCTATAGGTTGTTGTTTATTAGCCAAAGAAAATGCTGTAAAAAACCCTAAAACCAACTTTAAAGGTTTTGATATTATCCATTCAGGCTACAATGTAAAAGGCATCGAGTGTCAAGATTGCTCTAACTTATGTGAGGTAATAGAGATTTTAAGAGATGGTACAGTGATGGCCCGTTGGGGTGATAAATGTGGTAAGTGGAATAGTGCATTAAAAAGTGATATAGAGAAATTAGCATAAAAAAGCACGCAGTATGTTATAAACCCACCAAAAAAGAGCACGAAGTATTTTATAAATTTGTGAAATATTTCGTGTTTCTTCTCTTTTTGTTTTCTATAAAGTCTTTTAGAAAACCCATAACGATTTTCCTCTTAAAGAAATAATTTAAAATCAAAACATGATATTTACTAATTAAGTCAGAAAAGTGTTAAACCTCTATTGAAATAATAAATGGAACACTTTTCTTTAATTATGCTACAAGTGTATCAATGCTGGCACACTTGTAGCATTTTAGTGAGTTTTTTTACTAGGTGTATACATATTGGAAGATATAAGTTTAAATATTGTTTTACATGGATGCAAAGAAACACTATAAGATTACTTTAGTTATTTGAAAAAGGAATTTTATTGGTATGAATTTTGCATTTTAATATCAGTTGGAGCAAGAAGAAACAGCTGTGAGATTATATTTAAGAAAGGAAGGGAAAAACTTTGGACTTAGTAATGAAACCAAAAAAAAGGTGTGTATGGATAGGCTTAATAGTATTAGTCTTAGTCTTAGTGAGCGCATTGGTAGGGTGTAATAATACAGAGCCTGTAAATGTACAGGAAGATTTGCTAGTTGTTAAAGTGCAGAAGATTACAAGGGGAGATGTCAGAAAGATAGAAACCTATTCTGGAAAAATAAAACCTAAAAATCAAGTAAATGTAATGGCAAAATCTTTTGGTGAAGTAGGGGAAATTTTTTTTGATGTGGGGGACCAGGTACAACAGGAGGATATTTTGTTTATCATGGATAAAAAGAATGCTGAAAATAATATTGCCCATCTAAACCAGCAGATAAAATCAGCAGAAATTACCATTGATAATGCTTCTTTAGGATTAGCTATGGCAGAGGGGAGTCGCAAGGAAAATCAAAAAAATCAATTAGAAGATACAATCAATCTTTTAAAAATAGCTTATGATGATGCAAAGCAAAACTACGAGGATGCAGGTAAGCTCTATGAAGCAGAGGTTGTTTCCAGACAACAGTATGATCAAGTGAAGCTAGTCTATGAACAGACAAAATTAAACTACGAAGCAAGTACAAGAAATCATGAGCTTTTAGTAGGAACAATATTAAAAGAAGATATCGAAAGCACAAGAAATCAATTACATCAAGCCATCACCGCTAGAGATGCATTATTGATTCAATTGAAAAATGCAAAAGAAGCGAAGGAGGATTTAACTGTCACCAGTCCCATAAAGGGGGTTGTGGCATCACGAAACGTTGAAAAGGGAGAACTTACAAGTACTGCTACACCCTCATTTGTTCTTGTAAATATGGATACGGTACTTCTAGATATCCATGTACCAGAGGGTCTTATCAATAAAATACAAGTAGGCAAGGAGATAGAAATACACATTGCAGCAGCAGGGGGTGAGGGATTTAAGGGTAATGTCACTCATATTAGCCCTGTAGCGGATTCTGCGACCTTCACCTACCCTGTCAGCATTGAAATAGAAAACAAAGACGGCGACATCAAGGCAGGTATGTTTGCAGAAGCTGTTATTGCTATAGAAGAAAGTGAGGATGTTGTGATTGTTCCGAGAAAACATTTAAGAATAGATAAGGACCAATATTTTGCTTATATCGTAGAAGGGAATATTGCCAGAATTGTTCCGGTAACAATTGGTATTGATAATGGGGAATATGTAGAGATCAAAGAGGGTTTAAAGGAAGGGCAGCAGTTGATTATCAAAGGAAAAGAATACCTAGTAGACAATGAAAAAGTAGAAATCCTGGAATAGAAAATCATAATAGAGGGGAGTGAAATTGATGGAGGATAAAAAAAATAGCAGTATTCCAGAACTTCTGCAAAAAAGAAACTTTCTGGGAAGATGGGCTGCCTTTTTTATCAATAGACATAGGGTTACTTACTTATTGATTATTATCATTTTTTTTTGGGGAATAACGCAATATTCAGGTTTGCAGAGGGAAGCACAGCCAAAGGTAACGATTCCCTTTGCTATTGTACAAACTACCTATGTAGGAGCATCGCCAGAAGAAGTAGAAGCACTGGTGACAGACCCTATAGAGAAAAAACTTGAAGAACTAACGGATGTTAGAAGAATGACATCAGAATCAATCTTTGGTCAATCAACGATATTTGTAGAGTTCGATTCAGGCAGTGATATACAGGAAAAAATCAGAGAAACAAGAGAAAAGATTTTAGACATCAGTGATACATTACCAGCGGAGGTGGAAACACCAAAAGTCATGGATATGAAAACAGGAGAGAGTCCGGTATTGGTATTTACCTTGGGGGGAAATCAGGATATACTGGAAATACAAGGAAGCGCTAAGAAAATAAAAGATCTTATTGAATCAGTGGAGGGTGTTACTGAGGTGGCACTGATTGGGGATATAAAGAGAGAAATAAACGTGATTGTAGATCCACAAAAGCTCTCAGTATATGCTATTTCGCTACAGGATATTAAAAATGCTCTGATACAATCCAATGTGAACCTTCCTGGGGGGGACATAAAACTAAATGAAATTCATTATAATGTTCGAACCATAGGAAGGTTTGAAAAGGTAGAGGAATTAAATCATGTTATCATCAGGGATGAGGGAAATGGGAAAGTTTATTTAAAAGATATTGCTGTGATCGAGGATGGCTATGAGGACATAAAAAAATTTGTAAGAAAATCTGTAGAATCAGGAGAAAATCCTTCTATTGAAAATGTAATTGCAATTTCTGTTCATAAAAAGGAGTCTGCTGATGATATTACAGTTAGAAATAATATATTAGAAAAGTTACAAGACCATCAAGAAGATTTATATCCTGATGATATGAAATTAGAAATCGTATCTGACAAGGCTGACTATGTGGAAAGGCAACTGGGTTCCGTCACTGATAATGCAAAGTCAGGATTGTTGTTGGTGATTGTAGTGCTATTTCTTTTCATAGGTTTTAAAGAAGCTTTGATTGTAGCCTTTGTTATTCCTCTTTCTATTTTTGCAGCCTTCGGATTGATGAAGGTATGGGGACTAACCTTAAATGAAATCACGATGTTTTCCCTTGTTTTAGCAGTAGGTATGCTGGTGGACAATGCTATTGTGGTGATGGAAAATATAGATCGTTTGAGGTCTAAAGGTTTATCTTCAAAGTTGGCGGCAGAAGCAGGCACCAATCAAGTAGCTCCTGCTATTATGGCATCTACTTTGACAACCTTAGCAGCCTTTTTTCCACTGGCATTAACACCAGGAATTAGCGGTGATTATATACGTCCCATGCCGCTAACGGTGATCTTTGCTTTGAGTGCCTCCTTTTTTATGGCAGTTACAATATCCCCTTCAATCTGTGCCGGTATGATAAAAAATCATAGGAGTCAGGAAAGAAAGTTGGAGAATCCTCAAAAACAGAAATACATGAAAATGATTTCTGTAGTATTTGTTTTTATTCTATCTATGATTGCCTTTAAAGACTGGGGTCAAGAGGGGATAAAACAGTACGGAATACTGTCGATAATCATGGCTGTATTATTTGCATTTGTTATGTTCTTAAAGCAATTTAAGTTCAAAGGCAGTCATGAAGATAGTGCTGTGCTTCATTACTATCAAAAGTGTTTAGGATGGATTGTTACATCCACCAAAAGAAAATGGCTGCTTATAGTACTGATCTTTCTGTTATTTATATCAAGTGTAGCTTTAATCCCACTAGGTATACTGAAGGTGGAGATGTTTGGGGATGAAGATATGCCTGGTTTCTATGTAGAAGTTAACACTCCCCAGGGAAGCAATTTAGAAGATACGCTGGAAATTATAAAACAGGTGGAAACCTATTTGTTTACTATAAATGAGATAAAGCATTTCGTATCCTATGTGGGGGATGAAGGTACAGATATGTGGTCTCTTTATAGGGTAGAAAACCCTGATGTTCCCAATAAAGGAAGAATCATTGTAGAGTTGCAAGAAGAAATGGATAGAGAAAGAAGCAGTGTAGAAATTGCAAACCAAATTAGAAATCAGGCAAAAAAGATTCCAGGTGCCGAAATAAAGGTAGTTGAATTAGCAATGGGAGCTCCAACTGGTTCCCCTATTCACTTAAGAGTAAAGGGTGAAAATTTAGAGGATTTAGAGAAAACAGCAAAGAGTTTTGCTGAAATTTTAAAAGCAATGGAGGGAACCAGGGATGTGGTGACCAGTATAGGTGAAGGTGTACCAGAGCTACAGGTACGGGTAGATAAGGTAAGGGCATCTATGTTGGGTTTAGATAATATGTCCATAGCCCTTTCTATGAGGAATGTAATACATGGTATAGAAGCTACAACCTTTAGGGAAAACCAAGAAGAAATAGATGTCATGATTCGGACCTCGAAAGATCGTCTTAGAACGGTTCATGATATAGAAAAAATCTTTTTCTATACCTCTAGAGGAGAAGCTATCCCCTTTTTACAGGTGGCAGAAGTCGTGGAAACGGAAAGTATTATGAACATAGCACATGAAGATAGTAAAAGGAGAATAGCTGTTTTGGGAGAGATTGATGATGAAAGAGTAACTGCTGTTGAAATAATCAATAGATTTAAGGAAGAAATCAAAGATTATGCTATACCAGAGGGGGTTGTTTTAGAATTTGGAGGAGAAATGGAGGAAATGGAGGAATCCTTTGAGAATATGATGAATAACATGATCCTTGCAGCCATCTTGGTATATATTATCTTAGCGATTCAGTTTAATTCCTTAACACAGCCTTTGATTATTCTATTTGCTGTACCTATGGCATTAATCGGTGTCATGCCGGGGCTGGTGATTACCGGTAATAAGTTTGGTTTTGTAGCCTTTGTAGCTGTGGTGGCACTGGTGGGGATTGCAGTAAATGACGCAATTGTTTTAGTGGACTATATTAATTATCTTAGAAGCAATGGGGATAATCTAAAGGATGCTATTCTTGAAACAGGAAAAACAAGGTTTTTGCCGGTTTTGGCAACAACCATTACAACAGCAGGAGGTATTTTGCCCATTACGTTAAAGGAAGCATTTTATGCACCTTTAGGGATTGCTTTGATTTGTGGATTGTGTATGTCCACACTGTTGACTTTGGTGATTGTCCCCACAATGTATTCCATACTTGAGGAACATAAACTAAAGAGATTAAATAAAAAGGAAAAAGAATTACATAATTCCATTTAAATTAACTCCATGTGCTAGTAAATCTACACCAAGATAAATTTACCAATTTATTTTTACAAAAAAACATTTCTCTTACGAATAAGCATTGGATATATTATCCAAATATTAGTTCTTTAATGTGTCCTAGGTTAATGTCCTTGCCTAACAGTATATTGATATAATAACAGAGATTATGGGATAAGATCTTTGTTCTAAGCCTTGTCATAAGTCCCCATGGAGATTTTGCTAAGACTTTATTGATATTTAGCTGTTCCGTCAATTGTGAAAAGGTAGTCTCAATTCGCCTTCTAAGTTTAAAAATATGTTGGCGAAGCCATTTAGGATACGGATCTTTACAGTTATTCCTTTTCATAAATATTAGTTGAATTCCCTTTTATGATTGTAGTTGCGAGGGCAGATGCTTACTGGTGTAACCCTTATCACCTACGGTTGTTATGGAATTGTAGTCATCTATTAATTCCCACACAGCTTCTCGATCATCTATATTAGCTGGTGTAAGGATAAAGACAGTGATAAATCCTTCTATCGTAGTGATAGCATGTAGTTTAAATCCATAGTAGGTTTCTTTTTTAGAAGCACAATACCCATAAGCTGAGTCAACTTTAAAAGATTTATGAAAGCATGCTCTACCAAACTTACACACGGGAATAGGAATGCTATCTACGATCCTAAAGGATTTATCCCGAAATCCTAACTTGGAAGTTAGTTCCTTACGAATTGCATCAATTACCGAATGTAGTGCTCTACGGGTTCTATTAAAGCGAGTTCTATGGCTAAACCTTGGAAATAAATCCTTTAGGTTCTTCTTACAGAACCCTAACCATGCTTTTTCTGAGTCAATAGTGAGCAGTTCCCCAACAATACTAATGGTAATTATTTTACTATCACTTAGGATAGACTTGTTGATATTTCTACGTTCTTTAATATGTGTTGGAGTAATTTCTTGGTAAATATCGTCAATTAAGACATAGGTGACAGTAATGAAGTCTTTTAAATCACCAATTTTTTTGATAGAATATTTCTTAGTAAGCTCTAGCATATGTTATCCTCCTATCTTGATTTCGTGGTGGTTATCAAAGATAGGTTAACATAATTCGCTGGAGTTTTTCTATTTGTAACTTTTACTAGCACAACAGGTTAAATTAGATTAGGGTGTAGGGCTTAAGTTGAGATGTATTGATATATAACTCTAAGCCCCTTATGGGAGGAAATATACAAAGAATCATTTTGAATCCATTGACGTAGTAGAAAAAAAGAAATAGTATATAATTATAAATGAATATAGTAAACTATGAAGATGATATAATGAATTTGGTACAGGTTTTTAAGGACACACGATTCGTCTTTTAGAATTACCAAGGGATTGGAGCAAACAAATTCAGCTAAAGGCTGACCTGTTTATGCTGGAGGTATTGATCATAAAAGAATTTATCTGGCTCTTAAAAAAATGGTAAAATGATAAAAACAATAAGACATTTCTCTTGTCTTTTATGAGGAATGTCTTATTGTTTTTTTGGAAATCAAGAGTATGGAGTAAGTGACACTATGTACTATGAGAATTGTTCCTATTGAACTGATTTTAATAGTATTAAATCCATATTCTAATAATAGAAATTGTTGTAATAGTTGCTATAGTAGCAAGCATCAGGCACCTGATTTTTTTCTCTTTAGTATCGTTAATTAATAGTATTTGTTTAAATGAAAAAATAATAAGCAATATAAAACTTAATATAGCTATGATAGTTAGAATATAACTTTGAAACCTGGAAGCTCCAATGGATACAATAATAACTACGCTAGTCATGAAATATATTAATTTCGATATGGTATCTTTTTTCATATTTATTTATACCTATGAATAGTATGAGCATATTGTTGATAGTTTGAATCATAATAAAAATGCTCATAATACATATATTTCCAATGATCTGAATTGTGACGATAAATATCTTTTATTACAAATAGTGCATTTGAATTTCCCCATATACCAGCAATTTCTTTTATTGCTGAGGCTGCAGTAAATGCTAATCCATATCCAAGTTTCAACTTAACTGAAATAATTGTAGCTAAGGTAGCTGTTAAAATTGCATTTATAGTTAAATTAATGCGTATATCTATAAAGTGTGTATTAATATAATCATACTCCCGAGTATTTGATATATTAAATTCATTAGCATCGGTGCCTTCATAATCTTGTACTTGAACATCTTTTATTTCTATCTCTACCTCTACCTTTGTCCCATCAAGAGTAATTTCCCCAGTTTTTGTATTATGTTGGATGTGTTGTACAATACCATCTTCTTCTATAATATAATCTACTATATTGTTTTTATCTTTATTATTTATTTTTTCAATTTTTTGGATTTTAATTAATTTGTCATTATGCTCGAATTCAATATTATGGTGAACTTCATTTTTAAACTCCTTAACTTCTTCTTTATAGTTTTCGAAATCCATATTGTCATATGCCATATTTAAGCTATCACTTATTTGATTTTTATTTATACTATCACCAAAAGAATGTATGGTTGGTAAAATAAATAATAATAAACTTAAGGTGAATGCAATTATACTATATAATTTTTTCTTCATTGTTTTTTTACTCCCCTCAATTATGATTATCAGTTTTCTTCATTATCAATAAGACTATCTTTTATTTGTTTTTTACGATACTATCACTTTATAGTAATGGTTAAGATGGGTATCTGTTTTGTTTTTTTAAAAAGGTCGTTACACACATATTTTTAGGTGCTATTTTTTCGGAGAAGCTCGGGGAATCTTATTCATAGTATTTCACCTCCAAAGCTATATTTTATAAAATTAGTATAAAACTTTTGATTTTATAGGATTTTATTTTATACATAGGCAGGATTATTCTCTAATTTTGTTAAATAGTGTATTATGGTATCGTTTAAGATTTAAGGAAACTGAAGGGATGTTATGCCTGTTCTAAAGATCACTATTTCCAATGTAACAGTTCGAGTAATTTACTCTTGGACAATGTTATTTAAACTTATAGGATTCTTCATTAGGAATGTTTACTAAAATGGTAGTGCTTTTCTATTTTTGTAAAGTGCCATACGTGCAGTACGTATGATTATGATAATAAAGAAACATCCCGGTGTAAAGTATGCTTCGCCAAACTCCGAGATATATTAGTAAACTGTTTTTTTTTGCAGTTCATCGATATATAGTGGAGTTTATCTATATTATTATAGGTCGAAAACCATTCTACTGTTTTAAGGAGGAGTACTAAATGATTTGTTCAAACTGTCAAGAGCCTATTCCAAAGGGAGAAGAAATGCAGCATTGGGGGGCGGTCTTATGTGAAGACTGTTATGTTGATGCTATTAGTATACCTAAGACTTGTGATGTTGCTGCAGTGTATAGTGCTAAATCTGCAAGAAAGCATGCAGGACATACCGGTACAGAAGGGTTAACAGATTTGCAGAAAGAAGTATATGAGTATGTAAAAGCTAATGATGGCAAAGTTCCTTTTGGAACTTTGATGAAAAAGTTTGAGTTGTCAGATGGTGAAATGCGTAGAGTGTTTGCTCCGCTGCGTCATTGTGAGCTATTAAAAGGTGCCATGATTGATGGCGTCCCCTACTGTGTAGTCATGGAGGGTGGTCCTGGATCTATTGATGGATAGCGGCAGAAAATTAAGGTTCTTCTTTAAGTCGGTCTCTGTATTTACAATTGCCCTATCTTAACATATAATCAAGTTAACATACTTTTCATCTAAGAATGATGTAGCACAAAAGGGGGAATTGTTGATGGGGATTTACTTAGATAATGCAGCTACTTCCTTTCCAAAGCCACCACAAGTAGCTAAGGCAATCTGTGATTTTATAGAAAATATAGGGGCGACTGCTGGCAGAGGTGCTTATCAAAAAGCGTTGCAGGCAGATCGGATGATTTACGAAAGTAGAAAAGCTGTAGCAAAGTTATTTGGTTATCATGATGCTAGTCGTGTTGTTTTTACATCTAATGTTACTGAGTCTTTGAACCTTGCCATCAACGGCATAGTAAAAAAGGGCGACCATATTATCACCAGTAGCTTAGAACATAATGCTGTATGGCGATGTATAAAAACTTTGGAAAGAGATAGAGGCATAACAATTTCTACAGTTCCATGCACAGAAGAAGGTTATACCAAACCTGAAGATGTAGAAGCATTGATCAGACCGAATACTTCTTTAATTATTTTTAATCATGCCTCAAATGTCATAGGAACCCTACAGCCTATAAGGGAAATAGGTGCTATTTCAAAAAAATATAAAATTCCTTTTTTAGTAGACGCTGCTCAAACAGCAGGAGCATATCCCATAGATATAGAGAAGGACAATATTGATTTACTGGCTTTTACAGGACATAAAAGTTTACTAGGACCTATGGGTACTGGGGGACTAGTTGTTGGCTGGGAGGGGAAAATTCTTCCTCTAAAATCTGGAGGCACTGGGGGAGACTCCGCCTATGAATATCAGCCAGATTATTTTCCAAATTCCCTAGAAACAGGAACACCTAACGTTGCTGGCATCATAGGATTAAAAGAAGGTATAAAGTTTATTCTTCAAGAAGGCGTAGAAACAATTTATCAAAAAGAAAAAGAAGTGATAGCCTACGCATTGAACAGGCTGCAGGAGATAGACGGTATTACGATCTACGGCCCCAAGGATGCCACTAAGATTATCGGCGTAGTTTCCTTTAACTTAAAGAATATATCAGCAGAAGAGGTTGCCTATGGACTAGATCAGAAATATGGCATTATGGTAAGATCAGGACTCCACTGTGCACCTACTGCTCATCAAGTGATGGGAACGAAGGAAGGTGGCACAGTGAGGATTGGTATAGGTTACTACAACGAAAAAAAAGATATTGATGCTTTAGTAGAAGCGCTACAAGAAATAAGTTCCTATAGTTAAAGTATACTTAGCTGTTTAAAACCCTATTTATTATTTTAATAGATAATTATAGCAACAGCTGATGGAGGTTTTGTCATCCTTTGCTACCCGTAGGATGACGCCGGTTGCATAACTTAAATAAAACAAAGTGAAGGGAAGAATCTTCCCTTCACTTTGTTTTATTTAACAGCTAAATTCTTTACGCTTTTTTTAAATGTGATCTGCTACTTTTTTAATAAAAGTGAAAAACTATATATTGAAAACATAAGCGTTAACTTAATACAATTATTTCCAAAATTCTATCGAACTGTCATCTTACTAATTCTAAAATCCTTCGACTACGATCAGAATCATAAATGATAGTTTAGATGAACACTAATGATATTGAAAATAGAATAGGTTATAATATAGTTAAAGATTTTTAAGAAAATATTAATAATTTTTAATAAGAACTAAATATAAAGGGGTATAAATATAATAATAGGTTTTACTTATGTACATCTGTAGAACAGTATGAATACCTGGCTAAGTTTATATGGCTAATCATTAGGGTACGCATATTGATGATATGTCTGCAAAAAATACTGTGAAAATAAATACAGGAGGGATGAAATTGGGTTTTTACGAAGAGTTTAGTAGGTACTATGACATTGTTTTTCCTACTGGGGAAGCACAATTAAAGTTTATTCAAGGGGCAAGTAAAAATACTAGTGATAAAATATTAGATATTGCTTGTGGCACAGGGAATTATTCTCTTGCTCTAGCAGAAAGAGGATTTGAAGTAACTGCTACTGACTTAGATGAAGCAATGATGAAGGAAGTAGAAGAGAAGGCAAAAGCAAAAGGTCTTCAATTAAAGACTTATATTGGAGATATGAAAGAGTTAGCTACATATCTTCCACAAAAAGGTTTTGATGTTGCATTTTGTATTGGAAATTCCCTGGTGCATTTAACAAAACTAGAGGAAATACAAAGCACCTTACATCAGATGTATGGTATATTAAGCGAGGAAGGAAGGCTTATTTTACAAATTATTAATTACGACAGAATTATGAAATATAATATAGATGGTCTTCCTACAATAGAAGATAAAGAAGCTGGGATAAAATTTATTAGAAAGTATAACTATGATGAGAATAAACGGCTCATCTACTTTAATACAGAATTAATTGTTGCCAAGAACGATGAAATAAAGAGCTTTACCAATTCAGTACCTCTCTATCCTTTACTGAGTCATCAGTTAATAGCGATGCTACAGATAGCAGGATTCAAGGATATGAAAATATATGGTAATTTTATGGAGGAGAGCTATAGAGAAGAAAGCTATGCTATGGTTGTAGTAGCAGAGAAGTAAAATTCAAGGGGGAAATAATAAGTGAGAAATATGACGATAGACATTTTAAAAAAAATACCAGCTTTCTCTCAGTTAAATGAAAATAACGTAGAAAGCATTAGTAAAATAACTGTTGAAAGAAACTTTAAAAAGGGTGCAATTATTTTTATGGAGGGAGATCCTGGAGAGGCTTTTTATTTTATAAAGTCTGGAAAGGTAAAAATTTATAAAACCACTCTAGACGGGAGGGAACATATCTTTACAATACTATCAGAGGGGGGGGTCTTTGCAGAAGTGACATTATTTAATGACATACCCTATCCTGCCTCTGCTGAAATACTAGAAGATGCTGAAATTGGCATGATTAAAAACACTGATCTAGAAAATCTGATTCGTAATAATGCAGAGATTGCCCTTCAAATCATCAAAGTTTTAAGCAAAAAGCTATTCTATTCTCAGCAGAAGGTAAAGGAGTTAGCACTAGGAGATACTTATATGAGAATTGCAAAAACCTTATTAACCTTTGCAAAAGAACACGGTAAAGAAACTTCAAATGGGGTTGAAATAAAACTAAATATTTCAAGGCAAGAACTAGCGAATATGATTGGCACTGCTAGAGAAACTGTTAGTCGTGCACTAGGTCAATTTAAAAAAGAAGGGTCTGTTGATATAGAGGGGAGAAAAATTGTTATTAGAGATATAGAAAAACTAAAAGGATGGATTCAATAATATATTGACTTATGATAACAAAAAGGATATTATATACATACAACGCACCCCCTAGAGGAGGGGGAGTTAATGTGGGAGGTATGTATATGAAAAAGTCAATAATGGCATGGTCTTGGATTTTTATGGTGCTATTTTTTACTCTATCTATTATAGATATACGATTTGGTATCTTAGGGTTGTTATGTATGGGAACGCCTATCTACTTGGCAGTTGGTGGCGGTGGTAAGGTTCATTGTGCAAAATATTGTCCTAGAGGATCTATGCTTGGGGTATTTATAGATAAAATAAGCTTTAAGAGAAACCTTCCAAGTTCATTTAAAACCAAAACAGTAAAAAATATTATGTTAGTTTGGATGATTGGCATGTTTACAATTTCTCTAATCATGGCAGGAGGAGATTTTACAAAAACTGCTTTTGCCATTGTTAGAATGATGACGGTTTCCACAGTGGTAGGAATCATGATGGGGATACTTTTTCAACCTAGGAGTTGGTGTGTTGTATGTCCTATGGGTTATGCTACTGGATTAATTCAAGAAAGTCAAAAAAAGCATAAAAAAGTAGCATAGTGTACGTTAACTTATGATAAAATAAAAGTTTAGTATCACTAATTTTATAGAGATTGATGGGAAGTGAAAAGTTGGAACAACAACAGATTAGAAAAGATATTTTAAATAGACTCAAGACAATCAAAGGTCATATTCAAGGGATTGAAAAGATGATTGATGAAGAAAAGTCTTGTGAGGATGTTTTATTACAAATTGCCGCTGTAAAGTCTTCAGTGGAAAAGGTAGGCTCTATTATTATTGAGGGCCATGCAAAAGATTGTCTACTAAAAGAGAACATTACTGCTGAAGAGGTAGAAAGAATCTTAAAAACCGTTATGAAGTTTGCAAAATAAAGTCTTATCTTAAAAAAGATAGGACTTTTCACATGATAAATATATTGACATATGTCTATGTGATGTATTATGATAATATATAGATGAATATAAATGTATAAGTGCTCCACTCAGGATGACAAATTATGGATTAGGTTAACGCTAATGATAAGTGCAATGTTTTAAGGGAAAATATTTGTTAAGTGAGGTGAAAAAATGAAAGAATATGCAGATGTTTTTAAGGCATTATCAGATGAGAACCGTCTAAAGATATTAAAAATTCTTAATTGTGGAGAATTATGTGCTTGTGATATACAGGATCATTTAAATTTAACTCAGCCTACGATTTCTCATCATATGAAGGTGTTGCAGCAAGCAGGTTTAGTCAATATAGATAAAAGAGGAAAGTGGATGTTTTATTCTATAAATCCCGTAAAAGCACAAGAACTTTGTAAATTTGTAAAGGAGATTACTACGGAGTGTGAAGGAAATCCCTATGGTATTATCCCTCGGAAGTGTGAAGAATAGAGGAGGGATTATATAGGATAGATTTTATATAAAATGTTAAAAGGAAGGAGTGGTATGTATGGCAGAAAATCAAGAAAAGAAGAGTGGAGGTCTAGGTTTTTTTGAGACTTACCTCACTGTATGGGTTGCTCTATGCATCGTTATAGGCGTAGCTATTGGACAGTTTTTACCAATTGTTCCAGAGGTTTTAAGCCAATTTGAATATGCACAGGTATCTATTCCTGTAGCCATATTAATTTGGTTGATGATTTATCCTATGATGTTAAAGATTGATTTTAGCAGTATTGTAGAGGCTACAAAAAAGCCTAAAGGACTTATTGTAACTTGTGTAACCAATTGGCTAATCAAACCCTTTACGATGTATTTAATTGCAGCTTTCTTTTTAAAGGTAGTATTTCAAAATCTGATCCCAGAAGCTTTGGCAAACGATTACTTAGCTGGGGCAGTATTGCTAGGGGCAGCACCTTGTACTGCTATGGTGTTTGTATGGAGTCACTTGACTAAGGGAGATCCTGCCTATACACTGGTGCAGGTAGCAGTGAACGATTTAATTCTACTAATCGCCTTTACACCAATCGTTGCATTGTTATTGGGAATCACAAATGTAGTTGTACCTTATGATACTTTATTTTTATCTGTTGTTTTATTTATTGTGATCCCTTTAGCGGGAGGATATTTTTCAAGAAAATATATTGTAAAAAACCAAGGTATGGAATACTTTGAAAATGTATTTTTAAAGAAATTTGATAATGTTACTATTATTGGTTTGCTATTAACCTTAGTCATTATTTTTACCTTCCAAGGAGATGTTATTTTAAGAAATCCATTGCATATTTTGTTAATAGCAATTCCACTTACAATCCAAACCTTTTTTATTTTTACACTGGCTTATGGTTGGGCAAAAGCTTGGAAATTGCCTCATAATGTAGCATCTCCTGCTGCAATGATTGGTGCAAGTAATTTCTTTGAATTAGCAGTAGCGGTGGCGATCTCCTTATTTGGTTTGGAGTCTGGAGCTACACTGGCAACTGTAGTAGGCGTATTGGTGGAAGTACCAGTTATGCTGGCTTTAGTTAGAATTGCTAATAATACAAGACATTGGTTTAACAAAGCGGAATTAGGTAAGTAAAGATATAAACATATGCTTTAAAAGAGTCACTGATTATCAGTGGCTTTTTTGTATAGATTATCAAAAAATGTACCAAAATAATAAATAGTTAAAATACATAGCGAGGTGATGACATGGAAGAAAAGAGGGACGTTGTTTCTTTTATACAGGAATTAGATCAACAACAGGGTTTTTTCAAGAATATAGAAGAAATTAATAAATATAATATAAAAGCAATTGTTGAGTTGATACAATATAACAATATGAAAGAATATGGAAGTCCTTTATATACAAAAGAAGAGATTCGAAGAGGCATAAAAAACCATTTGACAAATTAAAGAAAGATAGGGAAAATATATAAATATAAGTACATTATTTTTTGTTATAAAACAACATAATCTATTAAAGAGATAGTATGAATATCAGTGTTTTATTGTTTGACTTAAAGGCTACTGGGTATTAAAAAAGTATAAAACAATTATAGGGAGGCGTTAAAATGTCAAAAGAAGTAGTGGTTTTTACAAGTAATACATGTCCACATTGTGTTACTGCTAAGGAGTATTTTAATGAAAAAGGTATATCTTTTACAGAAAGAAATGTACAAACGGATACGGAAGCTAGAAAGGAATTAATGAAGAAGGGAATCATGGCAGTGCCAGTGGTTATGATTGACGGAGAGGCTGTTGTGGGCTTTGATCAAAATAAAATTGAAGAGTTACTAGGATAAGTAAAAGTATTAGGCGAAGATTTTCATCTTCGCCTTTTCTTTTACTATATGCTATATTTTTGTAGTTCCTTTTTAAAGTTCTGTGTTAAAGCTTCTAACAGAGTAATATTATCTGACAAATCCTTTACTTTCTCAGAATACTGTGTTACGTTGGCACTCATTTCTTCAGAGGCGGCAGAATTTTCTTCAGAGATGGCTGCAAGAGAATGAATGTTTTGTATGACTTCTGTCAGGTGATTGGTTTCTGTGGACATCTCATCGATTAATTTTACAATCACATTAGATACATCAACAATTTGATGAGTAGAGGCTTGGTTATCAACGGTGACCTTCTCAAGAGTTGCGTTACTGGATTCCAGTTGATTATATTGGTTTTCAATGGCCTGTACGAAACCTTCGATCTGTTGAATGAAAAAGAGCAAGTTAGAATTGATGTCTTTTACAGCACTTTTGGAGTTTTCTGCTAGCTTGCGAATTTCTTGAGCAACTACGGTAAATCCTCTTCCAGCTTCTCCTGCACTAGCGGCTTCAATAGCTGCATTAAGAGCTAAAAGATTTGTTTGATCTGCAATAGATTCAACAGTGGAACTAATTTCCATGATTTTTGCAGCCTGAGAAGATAATTGTTGTCCTTGATGGTTAACCATAGAAAAATTATCTTTTACTTCATTAATCATAGTGGTGACATTTTTTACATCCTTAAAAGACAACTCTAAATGATTTACTGCATCCTCTAGTTTATCTTTACCTTCTGTTTCTTCTTCTACAATTCTATTTAATGTAGTAATATATTGATCTAAAACACTGACAGCCTCCTCTGTTTCCTCTGCTTGATTGGTAGCACTAAGAGCAACTTCATGAACTACGCCAGCGATAGAATCTGACAGTTCCTTCATATTTTCTGCTATAATGGAGAACTCATGAACAAAGTTATTCATATCATCTGTTCCACCTTTAAGAAAGAGAAAGTCCTTCTTAATAGTATTCTTAGCATCATTGAAAAGATGAAAGGTGTCTTCCAAAGCATCATTGGTTTTGATAACCGTCTTACTAGAAAAATCATATTGACCTAGCTTGCCTATTTCAGTGGCAAATGAACCTATAGGTTTCATTACGATAGAAGAAGCCACATAGCTTGCCCCTAGAGCGATAAAAGAAATGATACTGCTGTTTAGTAAATGCTCTGTACCCTGCACCAGCATGGAAGAAAAGAAGACGATAATAGCGGTAAATATACTGATTTTCAAAGGAATACTTTTCAAGAAACCAAGGCCTAAAGTTTTTGATAAAGTAGCATGAACAATCTTATCTGGAGACTTTTCCAAACGAATATTTACTGTCATATACTTCTTGCCATCTTCAGTGGTGCCAGATTGCAGGATATCATATTCCAATTTTTCGTCAAAATAAGCCGCACTGCCTTCTAGAAGACCCAAAAAGTAATCAAACAACCCTCGACTTGATTGATAAGTAATTTCAATTTCTTTTTCGCCGATTTCCTTAGCTATCAGGCGAGGAGGATTTGCTCCTTTAATCATTTTTGTTAACTGAGCGTGAACATCGTCCATCATCATAAGAAATCCTTTTAGGCTGTATCTTTCAAAATAGGAAGGAAACCATTTTTGAAAAGCTTTAATATTCTGTTTTCCTACTTCACGCCAAATATGATCCAGTGGTTGATTTACTTGCTGTGAGATATGCTGAAAAACAGAAAAAATTTCATTGTCTGCAATATCCTCCAGTGGCGTAATGACTCGGTTGATTTCCCAGCCTACTGACTTTACTGCACTGTTAACAATATCCTCACCAAAAATACTTTGAAGACTGACTAACCATGTAGATACAACAGTACCCTTCATAACTTCACCCCTTTGATAATTGTATATTAGCAGTAAAAAAATAACTGTAAAACAAAGTTATTACAATTATATCAAAATTTCACGCTATTAAACAGATAGATTGAAAAAACCCCCAAAGAATCGAGAGAAAAAGCATAAATGTCTACAGAGAATATGCTATAATAACTTTTATAGGAAAAAAAGTGTTGAATATAGGATGGTGATACGGATGGGACTTCTTTTGTACCAATTTTTCAGCTTAATATTAATCATTGTGCTGTTTACAGTACCCATAGTTGTGGCTATTTTATTAATTAAGCATCTGGGCAAGTCAAAGCCTTCTATAGAAGCAGACGCAGAAACTTATCTTATTGAAAAAATCATAGACTTAGAAAGACGTATTCAAGAATTGGAAAATCAGCTTTCCATCAGCCTAGAGGAAGAATAATTTGGGAGCTTCTTATTTGGTGGTAAATATATTTATACACTTTGGATAAAATATACGTATTTATGTTAATTAAAGTGGAAACATTTTTTATATAAAATAGGGAAGGTGAAAATAATGACAGACAAGAAAGAAAAAGTAATTTTTAGTGGTGCACAGCCTACTGGCAGTTTAACCTTAGGTAACTATATTGGAGCTATCCAAAACTGGAAGGCATTAGAACAAGATTATCAATGTCTATATTCTATAGTAGACCTACATTCCTTAACAATACGCCATGATCCGAAGGATTTTAGAAAATCCTGTTTATCCTTTTTAGCACAATATCTCGCTTGTGGTTTAGATCCTGAAAAAAACATTATCTTTTTTCAGTCCCATGTTATTCAACATGCTGAGCTAAATTGGATTTTAAATTGTGTTACTTATATGGGAGAGCTTAGTAGAATGACACAATTTAAGGAGAAGTCTGAAAGCCATAAGGATAATATTAATGCAGGATTATTTACTTACCCAGTATTACAGGCAGCAGATATTTTACTATATCAAACTGATCTAGTGCCAGTGGGTGAGGATCAAAGACAGCATTTAGAACTAGCTAGGGATATTGCTATAAGATTTAATAATATCTATGGAGAAACTTTTGCACTACCAGATATACACTTATCAAAAGTGGGGGCTAGAATCATGAGTCTTCAAGAGCCAGAGAAAAAGATGTCAAAATCTGACGAAAACGTAAATGGAACCATCTTCTTATTAGATAGTAATGATGTCATCCTTAAAAAGATGAAGAGAGCTGTTACAGACAACGAAAATAGTGTTACATACCGTGATGAACAACCAGGCATAAAAAACTTGATAACCATCTATTCTAAATTAGCTAATTGTAGCCCTCAAGAGGTAGAAGAAAAGTATCAAGGAAAAGGTTATGGTGCTTTTAAGTCAGATTTAGCAGAATTAGTGGTAGAAAGTTTAAGACCCTTTAAAGAAAAATATGATGAGTATATGCAAAATCCTGATTATATTACAAGTATTTATAAACAAGGTGCAGCTAGAGCTACTGAAATTGCAGAGAAAACCATGAAGGATGTAAAGAAAAAGATAGGGTTAGTATAAAATCATATAAGAATCTCTATAATAACTATAGAGGTGATAGAAATGAAGAAAACAAAAAATCCAGTTGTTCCTGAAGCTAGACAAGCTTTAAATTCTTTTAAAGCAGAAGTTGCTAGAGAATTGGGACTTGAAAATGATACCTCTGCAGGCTATGTTGGAGGCAATATGGTGAAAAAAATGGTAGAGGAAGCAGAGAACTCACTAACTCATTTAGGAAGGTCATAAGACCTTCCTAAATTTATTGACTATTTTCCTAGGAACAGGTATTATTTTAAGTAAGCAGTTTTATATAGACATGCGTTTTTAAAACTAAATTTTAATATACATGGTCTACAGTTTTGCACAGAGTAGTCCTTAATATATTGAAATTTAAAGATATAGGTCTGTTATTAGAGTTCTATTTAAAGGAAGTGGGGTATTGAAAAAAAACAATATTTCTTTTATTTTATTTTTAGCTTTTGCAATATCAGGGATCATTATAGGTATTCATATAGACGCTCTAGGTGATATGCAAAATGAAATTTCTTTGCCTTTTAGTAGTGAAATAGAAGTTCAAGAAGTGGTAGATTTAAGAAAAGCCAATAATGATATGAAGACAAAAATTAAGGATTTAAAAGCTCAAGTGGAGGAATATGAAGGAGAAAAGGCTACAGAAAATATCGTGTTGAAAAATCTAAGGTCTCAAATCAATGAATACAGGATTTTAGCAGGATATCAAGACTTAGTGGGTCCTGGTGTTAAAATTACCTTAGAAAGTATGTTGGAAGAAAATATAGCCTTGGTTGTAGAACAGAAAAAATACCTAATTAATTTAATTAATGAGTTAAAGACGGCTGGTGGAGAAGCTATATCGATTAATAACCACAGAATCACTTCTAGAAGTGAGGTCACTTTAGCAGGAAATCATATCAACGTAAATATGACAGCTATAGCGCCACCGTATACTATTAGGGTTATAGGAAATACCGAGGGTTTCCAGCGATATACAAACCATAGAACACTATTATTCGAACTTATGGAGGGAGACGGTATAAGTACTACGATAGAGTTTGATGAAAATATTAAAATACCTGCCCTTTCCAAAGAAAAACCAATGGAGTTTTATAATATTGTGGAAGAAACGAATCAAGAAGAAACTACTAACTAAAGAACATAAACAACAAAAAAACAACAGAGTCTATTAAATTCTGTTGTTTTTTGTTGTTTTGAAGTGTATTAACAAATTTCTTTTATCGTAGTATCGAGTTTAAAAGAGTTAACGGTATCTTCTAGTGTCAATACTTTTGTACATTCTGGTTTATAAGTATTGATTTCTTGTATGTTTACTAAAGTTAAACCTAAAGCAATCAATGTGAGGGCTACTATTTTTTTCATTAAAATGATACCTCCTAAGTCAGAAAAATAAGTTTATATAAAAATGAATGATACTTATATGATATTGTGTATACTTTATTTTTTACAGAAACGCAAAAATTATAGGGGAAGTTAAAGGAAGAGTTGACATAAATTTAATAGATAGAAATAACTTTTACTGGATTGAATGATATTATCGCATTGTATCATAATAAATACAGTAGCTATTCTCAGTAAGATAGAGACATGATTTGTTTATAGGATGAGAGGAAGAAAAAATGAAGAGGCAAGAATACGAAAAAGACATTTTTTTAAATGAAGTTTATCCCTTAAATACCACAACTGGTAAATTGATGATTGAAATTCATTTAGAACAATATATATATCTATTTAATGAGTGGGATAATGCCTCTTTTAAAAGGAGGGACTTAGACCCTGACTTGATTTACTTTTTAGAGGAATGTTCACAAGAAATACCTTTAAAACATGATATTGAACTAAATATAACGATTACAGAAGAGAAAAGAGACTTAATAAAAGAAAAAAATATTATTAAGGGTTTCAGAAATCAATATATCCATTATTTGCGCTTAGAGAAAAGAAATCTAAAGGAGTTGTTTATGAGGGCGCTACTATATGTTGTAACTGCTTTTGCCTTGATCTTTACAGCCTCTATGTTAGAAGGGACATTGAAAGAACATCCTGTATCTACAACATTATTAGAGGGATTTTATGTAGGGGGATGGGTTTTTGCATGGGAGGCTATTTCCAGTTTTTCCTTCCATAGTGGGAGCTTGAGAAGAAAAATAAAAGAATATAAAAGGTTTTTAAGAGCACCTATTCATTTCATTTATAAAGATAAGACTATGTAAGAGGAATCAATATACTTAAGAAATAATTGAACCAGTAAAAAGTTGATAGGAGAGATTCCTGTAAATTTGGGTATTGTAAAAGATATAAGACTAGTGTAAAATTTTGGTTTAAGTAATAAGAAAAGGGGGGATTGAGATGGAGGAATTCGTTATTGAAGTTTTTGAGTTTGCCCATTGGATCTTAGGGGCTTTAGTTCTGTATATTGCGATTATTTTATTTATGGGATTTAAGTATGCTGGTAAAATTCATGTATCAGACGACTTGGCTTTAGCAGGACGAGGATTAACACTACCTTATATGATTCCTTCTATTGTAGCCACTTGGATTTGTGCAGGGGCTATTATGGGAGCAGCAGGAGAAGCTTATTTATTTGGATTTCAAGGGGTGATTTTTGATCCCTTTGGTCCAGTAATGATGATGTTTTTAGTGGCTATTTTTTTTGCTTTTCGCTTAAGAAGGTCTGGTTACAGTACCGTAGTAGATTTTTTTAATAGCAGATACGGTAAAAAAATGGGGATACTTTATATGATTGTTCAAATTATGTCTGCCACCGGGTGGTTAGGGGGACAGCTTGTGGCACTGGGGATTATTGTAAACCTTACTACCGGCTTTAGTATGACCGTTGCAACGATTATTGCCACAGTTGTTGTAATCGTAGTAACTTATTTTGGCGGTCTTTGGGCTTTATCAAGAATAGATGCTATTGGGTTCATACTGATTATTGTTGGATTACTTGTAATGTTTCCAGTTGTCATGGGAGAAGTAGGAGGGATATCTAATTTTATGCTTACAGCAGAGAATTGGGGGGAGTTACCTACTTTTTCTATATTTCCAGTAGCAGCCGATGAAGGAGGATATCTTTGGTATACAGGTGTATTGGGAATCATGTACTATTTAGCAGCTTGGACCTCACTAGGACTTGGAGATATTAATAATCAGGTTTTATTACAAAGGGTGTTGGCAGCTAAGGATGAAAAAACAGCTATCAAAGGTTTTATGATTAGTGGATTCTTATATCTGATTTTGGGATTAATTCCTGTTTCGATTGGCATTGCTATGTTTAACTATGGGTTAGCCTTGCCTTTAAGCCAGACGGAGATGCTTTTGCCATGGGTAGCAGACTATCTTCTATCACCATGGGCAGGAACAATATTTATTATATCCTTAGCAGCTGCTATTATTAGTACTGTAGGAGACAACTGTCTGATTGTTTCTACGCTGATAGGTCACAACCTGTACGAATATGTGAAGCCAGGGATAACACAAGAGGAGAAGCTAAAAGCTATAAGATTAGCTATACCAATAGTAGGCTTAGTAGCTATGACGATTGCTCTCTTATTTGGGACGGTTTACAAGTTAATTGTATTTAGTGGTGCTATTTCTTTGGCCACAGTTGTGGCTTCTTATGTATTAGGATTTTTTTGGAAAAGGGCAAATAGCACAGGAGCTGTAGCTTCCTTTTTTGGTGGTTTGACGGTTTGGGTCACTTCTTTTATAATACTGTTGCCTTATACAAGAGAAGCTAATATGGAGGAAGAACTGATTCAAGCTGGTGTAGCTATGGATTGGGCTATCTGGGATGCCTTATATATGGCACTCATCCCTGCTGCCATCGTAGGGTTTATTTTATTAATTGTAGTATCCCTCAAAACCCAACATTCAGATCCACCAAAGCCTTTTGTTAACATAAAGGGAGAAAAGATGGAGGACAAACTGTTTTTTTGGTCCAAATGAGAAAAAAGCCTTAAACCAAGGTAGTAGATGGTCTAATAAATTCTTTTAATACACATAATAAAATAACAAAAATCAGAGGTAAAGGAGGCGTTGTACTGATGAAGTATCGATTACCCTGGGGAGAAATTTATACGGATCAGATAGATGAGGCTGATGTAGTGGTCTTAGGTATTCCCTTTGATAGTGCGGTGAGCAATAGAAAAGGGGCAGCAGAGGCACCAGACAAGCTAAGGGAGCTTTCAAGAATCTTGCCACCAGTTACAGAAGAAGGCTTGCTTTTAAAAAACTTTAAGGTATATGATCATGAAAATGTAGAAATTATTTTAGACTGGGAAAAATATTTTAAGCAGGTGGAAGACACCGCTTCTTCTTTGATGAAAACAGGTAAGACCTGCTTATTTATAGGTGGTGATCATGCAGTTACTATACCATTAGAAACCGCCTTTGCTAAAGTACATAATAATGAAAAAATAGGAATCATCCATTTTGATTCACATCCAGATATTATTGATACCTATGATGGCCATCCTTGGTCCCATGCCTGTACCCAGCGAAGGGCATTGGAACTAAAAAATATAGCACCAGAAGATTTAACCTTTGTTGGGTTACGGTCTTATATGGAGGAAGAATTAGCTTATTTCCAAAAGCATCCAGAAATTAAGATTATCGGTGCGAGGGAGGTATACCGTAAAGGTATAGATGATGTGCTGGATATTCTTAAAGAAAAGTACAAGGATTACACAAAGCTATATGTTACTTTAGATATCGATGTATTGGACCCAGCTTTTGCTCCAGGAACAGGAACGCCAGAGGCAGGTGGTCTCAGTACCCGTGAGCTTATGGAAATGGTGAGAGAAATTATTTTGACTTTGCCTGTAGCGGTGGTAGATATTGTAGAAGTTGCTCCTCCTTTAGATTCCTCGGATATCACCAGTTGGGCGGCACTAAAAATCATTTATGAAATCTTTGGAGCTGTTTATAAAAAGAAGATGAGGGAAGAATAATTTCGAAAAGTGAGAAGCATATTATATACATATTTCTATGAATGTGATATAATTTATCTGTTTTGAAAATACTTATGAAAACAATAGCAAAGGAGGAAAAAAATTGCCAATTATATTAAATGAGAAACATTCCACAGGACTGTCTATGAATTGGACAGTAGACAAGGTTTTATATCATCAAAAGTCAGATTTCCAAGAGGTGGCTATATTAGAATTACAAGAATTAGGGAGGGCACTGGCTTTAGATGGTGCGATTCAAGTAACTGTTAAGGATGAATTTGTTTATAATGAGATGATCACACATGTACCTTTATTTACACATCCTAACCCTGAAAAAGTATTAATTATCGGTGGTGGAGATGGCGGTGCTGCTAGGGAAGCTGCAAAGCATCCTAAAGTAAAGCAAGTAGATATGTGTGAAATTGATCCTGTAGTTATTGAAGCTTGCAGAGAATACTTGCCTGAGATGAGTGTTTCTTATGATAATCCTAAAGTAAACGTCATTACTAAGGATGGTATTGCTTTCATAAAAAATAATCCTAATACCTATGATGTAATCATTATAGATTCTTCAGACCCAGTAGGACCTGCTGTAGAATTATTCCAAAAGCAGTTTTACACCGATGTTCGAGGGGCATTGAAGGAAGACGGATTATTTGTATGTCAAAGTGAATCCTTATTTTTACATATGCAATTAATCAAGGATGTTTATACAAGTATAAGCAGTTTATTCCCGGTTGCAAGAGTATATACATCTACCAATGCTACTTATCCAGGTTTCCTATGGAGTTATACAATGGGTTCTAAAAAATATGATCCATTAGAAAAGGGTGAACTTGAGCCACAAACATTCCAAACAAAATACTACAATCATGATTTATTTAAGGCTTCTTTTGCACTACCTAATTTCTTAAAAGAAGAACTAGAACAAAAATAATTTATGTCAATAAAAAAAAGAAAGTCAGAGAAAAGATATTTTTCCTCTGGCTTTCTTTTTTCGACTCTGCTTTGCTTCTCTCAGAATATACATGTGTTACTCACACCACGAGGAAGGAAAGTGTCATTCTGAGCGCAGGGAAGAATCTTAAGATCTTTCCGTCGTTACCTCCCTTAGGATGACAAAAATAGTGTTTTGATAACAATGGCAAGTTATGGTTTTAGTTAAGGTTAATGATTATGTTATAATTCCACAATTTTTTAAAATAGCCTACTTTCCATCATGAACGGTGCATATTTAAAAGACTTCTACGGAAGAATACTAAAAGATAGTAATAAAGTTTTTAAATTATGTTTACTACAATTAGTAGTAGAAATGACCATATTAATATTTATGAAATTAAGGAGGCGCTTTTTATTATGGATAGTTCAATGTTTTGTTGGCAATGTGAGCAGACTGTTGGTGGTAAAGGATGTACTAAGGTAGGTGTATGTAGCAAAGATCCTGATATCGCTAAAATGCAAGATGTGCTTATTTATCTTCTTAAAGGCTGGGGCTTTTATGCTACGAAAGTTCTAGAAAAAGGAGATAAAATTTCTCAAGAGTATGGAGAGTTTTTTACAGAATGTACTTTTTCCACACTGACTAATGTGAATTTTCATGCTGAAAGATTTGTAGATTACATAAAAAAAGCTAATAAAATTAAAAAAGAGTTAATGGAAAAGGCGGGTTCCATAGAAAATGCTCCTAAAGGGGCCGACTTCTTTTCCCCTGAAACAAGAGGAGAAATACTTAATCTTCCTTGGGTAAAAAATTTAGGTGTTATGGATGATGAAGATCTGGATATGGATCTACGTTCTTTAAGAGAGTTATTAATCTATGGTATCAAAGGTATGAGTGCTTATCATCATCATGCTTATGCACTAGGAAAATATGATGAAGAAGTAACCAATTTTATGTACAAAGCATTTGCAACTACTTTAGATCCCGATGCAAATATGGAAAAATACTTCGATTTGAATATGGGGCTTGGTAAAATGAATCTTCAATGCATGGCATTGCTTGATGCAGCAAATACCGGTGCATTTGGAGACCCAGAACCCACCGAAATGCTAATCACTAAGAAAAAAGGTCCATTTATTGTGATATCAGGTCATGATCTTAGGGATTTGGGGGATTTATTAGAACAAACAAAGGGTAAGGGTGTAAATATTTACACCCATGGTGAAATGCTGCCATGTAATGCTTATCCTGAACTTAAAAAGCATCCTCACCTAATAGGAAATTATGGTGGTGCATGGCAGGATCAACAAACACAATTTGATGGACTTCCTGGAGCTATTTTGATGACTAGTAACTGTCTAATGAAGCCTAGAGATAGCTACAAGGATAGAATATTTACTTCTAGTATTGTTGGTTTTCCAGATATTCAACATATTGAAACAGTTAATGGTAAAAAAGACTTCACACCTATTATAAACAAAGCCTTAGAACTTGGCGGATTTACTGAAGATGAAGAAGAAAGAAGAATACCTATGGGGTTTGGTAGAAAGGCGCTACTAAGTAATGCGGATAAGATAGTAGGTGCTGTTAAAGAAGGTCAGTTAAAACACTTCTTCTTAATAGGTGGATGTGATGGTGCTCGACCAGGAAGAAATTATTTCACTGAGTTTGCTGAAAAAACACCAAAGGATACTGTAATATTAACCTTGGCTTGCGGTAAGTATAGATTTAACAAATTAGATTTAGGAACTGTTGCAGGATTCCCAAGAATCCTTGATTGTGGTCAATGTAACGATGCATACACAGCTATTCAAGTAGCTCTTGCATTAGCAGAGGCATTTGATTGTGATGTAAATAAACTCCCACTTTCCTATATTGTGTCATGGTATGAGCAAAAGGCAGTGGCGGTACTACTAACTATGTTGTACTTAGGACTACAGGATATTTACCTTGGACCTTCACTACCAGCATTTGTTAGTCCAAATGTTCTACAAACATTAGTAGAAAAGTTTAATATCAAGCCAGTTTCTACACCAGATGAAGATTTAAAAGTAATTTTAGGGTAATTGTATAATCTGTAAATTCAATGCCACATAGATGTTAATAAAAAAAGAAAGTCAGAGAAAAAACATTTTTCCGCTGGCTTTCTTTTTTCATTAGGCATATATTTATAGTAATAATATTGAAAAATGAAAAGATAAGGGAGGATGAAAAATTGTACTATATTGGCATTGATCTCGGAGGGACTTCTATCAAGGTAGGTATTGTGTCAGAAGAAGGAGAAATTTTAATAAAGACCAGCAGTGCTACACCAGTAAAAAAGGGTTTTGAAGGTGTTTTAGTAAGGATCAAGGAGTTAATTGATGAAGTCATGATAGAAAAGAAGATAGATAAGAAAAATATTGCAGCAGTAGGAATAGGAATACCAGGAGCCTGTAGTCAAGAAGGTTTTGTATATTTTGCTTCCAACTTATTTTGGAAGAAGGTTCCTCTAGCCGAAAGATTACATGAAATGACGGGTCTAAAGGTCTATGTAGAAAATGATGCCACAGTAGCTGCTGTAGGAGAGTACATTAAAGGAGTCACTAAAGGAAAGAAAAATGCTATCTTTTTAACTTTAGGTACCGGTGTAGGAGGTGGATTTATTATAAACAATAAGATCTACAGTGGGAGTCATGGAATCGGTGCAGAGGTAGGCCATATGGTAATTGGAAAAAACTTTTATGACTGTACTTGTGGTAATCATGGTTGTCTAGAAACCTTTGTTTCAGCTACTGCACTGATAAAGTATTGTAAAAAACTATTAGAAGAAAATAAGGAAAGTTTGGTTTTTCATAGGGTTGATGGAAATTTGGATAATCTTACTGCAAAAATAATTTTCGACTGTGCCAGAAAAGGGGACTCTACAGCTCTGAAGGTGATAGATCGGATGACACATTATTTAGCGATTGGATTAGCAAATTTGATCAACCTATTTGATCCAGAAGTCATTGCCATTGGTGGTGGCGTTGCTGAGGCAGGGGATGTTTTCATAGAAAAACTAAGAGAAGAGGTAAAAAAATATATATATGTAAAGGATATGAATGTTACAGAAATTGTATTGGCAGAATTAAAAAATGATGCGGGGATTATAGGAAGTGGTATGTATGCGAAATTCAATAATTCCTCCTCCCGAGAGATTCAAAACTATGCTAAAATGAAATAAAGTCTAGTAGATATACTTTCAGTGATGATAGTTATTAATGAAAGCAATGACATAGATAAGCAAGTTCAAACTTTAATTTTGATATACACGGTCTACGGTTTCGCCCCAAAACCGTGGGCTGCAAATGTAGCCCTTAGTATATCAAAATTAAGTCCTGATGTTGTTTATCTATACTTTACAGTAAAATTAAAAATGAAGAGGTGGAAGCATGAAGGCGGAAATTATAGCAGTAGGTACAGAACTGTTGTTAGGGGATATTGTAAATACCAATGCACAATATATAGCAAGACGTTTGGCAGATATAGGAATTTTTGTATATCATCAATCGGTGGTTGGAGATAACCCCGAAAGAATAAAGAAGGCTTATGAAATTGCTTTTGATAGAGCAGATATTGTGATAACAACTGGAGGCTTAGGGCCTACAAAAGATGATTTAACAAAGGAAATAGCCGCAGAATATTTTAAAAAAGAACTTCAGTTAGATGAAGCTTCTTTAGAAATCATGAAGGAATATTTCCTGAGACGCAATCAGCCTATTACGACAAACAATAAAAAACAAGCTTATTTTCCAGAAGGAGCTATTATAGTAAAAAACAACAACGGTACGGCTCCAGGATGCATTATAGAAGACAATAAAAAAACTATGGTTCTTTTACCGGGACCTCCTAGAGAAATGATTCCTATGCTAGAAGAAGTAGTACTGCCTTATCTAAGTAAATATCAGGAAGGTATTTTGGTATCAAAGGTGTTAAGAATTTGTGGTATTGGTGAAAGTGCTATGGAAGATTTGATCTCAGATATTATGGAGAAACAAAGTAATCCAACGATTGCACCCTATGCTAAAGAAGGGGAAGTTATCTTAAGAATTACAGCTAAGGCAAAAGATACTGATGAGGCTGAGAGGCTATTGTTGCCAGTAGAAAAAGAACTGCATAATAGATTGCAAAAGTATATTTATGGTGAGGGAGAAGTCTCTTTAGAGGAAACAGTAGGAACACTTCTTGTAGATCACCAACTCACCATATCGACAGCAGAGTCTTGCAGTGGAGGATTATTGGCAGCAAAAATTATTAATTATCCAGGGATTTCTTCTGTATTTATGGAGGGAATGATTACCTATAGTAATGATTCTAAGATACAACGTTTAGGGGTGAAGCCTGAGACTTTAACAACCTATGGTGCAGTCAGCAAAGAAACCGCTGCTGAGATGGCAGAAGGTGTGGCTAAAGCAGCCAATACAGATATAGGTGTATCTATTACTGGCATTGCTGGTCCCACAGGAGGAACAAAGGAAAAACCAGTAGGTTTAATCTATGCAGGAACCTATATAAAAGGCAAGGTATATACAAAAGAGTTGTTTTTCAAGGGAGATAGACAAAAATTAAGAAACTTTGCTGCTACTCAAACTTTGTGTTGGTTAAGATGGATGCTAATACAAGAAGGATATGATCTGCATTAGTTAAAGGGGGAGGAAACATGTTAGGAAGAACCCACATAGCCCTAGGATTAACAACAGCACTATTAGCAGCAACTTTTATAGATAGTTTTATTATTGCAGACAAACTGGATTCTATAGCATTGGGAGTAATGGCAATTGCTGCACTTTTGCCGGATTTAGATATGGGGACTTCTTCGCTGGGGGGAAAGTTTGGGATATTAAAAGCCCATCATATAAAAAAACTGTGGTTGGTGGTTTTAACAGTCTTAGGGATTTTCACCATCGTTTATTTAAAGGAAACACCTATTTTTTACGGTATTTTGTTTATTCTCTTATTAGGAGCTGTATTTTCTAAAGACTTTGCACAAAAAGGGTATCATATGCTGAGAAACTTTACCCAGGGAATGGTAGGAATAGGCTTTATAGCAGCAGCTTATTTTTACCATCAACCTCCCTTAGCAGGTATAGGAATTATCCTCATTGTGCTGCTTTTCAGTAAGCATAGAGGGTTATCTCATTCTATAGTTTTTGTACTATTGAATTATATTATTATTAAAAGTATTATTATTTTTTATGATTATGTAGACTATAGTCTATTATTTGCCATTAGCATGACTTCACATATTATAGGGGATATGTTTACAAGGGCAGGAGTAATGCTGTTTTACCCCTTTAGCCCCAAAAAAATAAAGTTTCCCTTCACTATAAAAACAGGAGGAAAACTAGAAAATCTATTGTTTTTTACTATGTGTTTGTTGGCTTTTAAGTTAATTAAGGCTTTATAATAACAAGAATTTCATGAGCATCACAGTTAAAATTGAGCCAAATATTACATAAATAACATGTAATTTAAAGAAAGCTATGATCATGGCTGCAATCCCCCCTACAAAACCGATGATAGGCAAACTGCTTTCCACTGTCAAAATTCCAGGAAAAATCAGAGCACCTAAGGCAGCGTAGGGAATAGTTTTTAACCACTTACTTGCCCAAGAAGGCAGGCTCAGCTTATCTATAATAAAAACTGGCAGCAGTCTTGGGATAAAAGTTACCATCGCCATACCTAATATAATAAAAAATAACTGCATTTTTTCACTCTCCTTTTATAAAAAAGCTTCCTAACAAACCACCTACCAAGGTAGCTGCTACAATTGCCCAACCAGAATTTAAAAAGAGACCAAATAAATAGCATAGACCACCACTTAAAAAAGCAATGAGACCAACACTATAATTTTTTTGAACCGCTGGCAATAAGAGCCCAATAAACATTGCGTAAAGACCTATGGACATGCTAGCACCAATGGAAGGAGGAATCACCATAGATAAAAGTCCACCGATAATTGTTCCAAGACCCCAAGAAAGGTAAACGCTTAACATAATACCAGCAACAAAATAAAAACTAAGATGTTCATCTTCTTTTTGCTCCATAGAAAGCATAGCAAAAGTTTCATCCGTCACTCCAAAGGATAAAGGAATCTTTTGTGCTAATGGAAGATGTTGAAGCTTATTCATGAGGGACATGCTCATGATAAAGTGACGAAAGTTCAAAATAAGGGTAGCAAAAACAATTTCAAGCCCCAAGATTTCCATGCCTAGCATATTTACAGCCATAAATTGGCTAGCACCGGCGTATACAATAAAAGACATAAGGGCAGTATGAAGCAAAGGAATCCCTGTCTGGGAAGAAATAACACCAAAAGAAATCGCAATAGGCAAATACCCTATTACAATAGGAAGTCCATGCCGTACACCCTGCCAAAAGGTAGAAGAATTTTTAGATGAAAATAAAGAAAACTTGTTAAAAAAGTAAGAATTTTTTGATTGCATAAAAAAACTCCTTAGTGTATTAAAATTATGGTTTAACTTAACGCTCATGATTTTAATATACCATTACAGAATCTGTAGCACAATGAAAAATTGTCTTATCGATACTTATTGTATATAATGAAAGTATCTATAGAATACTTAAAACTAAAGTAGAAATGAAGGGAGACAAATATGTTAAAAACTATACTTTTTGACTTAGATGGAACACTGCTACCGTTTAAGATGGAAGATTTTATACAGAAATACTTTGAGGGATTAGGAAGAAAGTTTAAGGACTACTTTACCTTCAAGGAATTACAAAACCTTTTATGGGAATCAACAAACTATATGATTAAGAATATGGAGACAGATAAGACAAATGCAGATGCTTTTTTTGAAGATTTTTATAGCAAGACAAACCATTCACCTAATCAACTAAATCCTTTATTTGAAGAGTTTTATACCCATGATTTTCCCAAAATTAAAGAGGTCACTAAACAAAGCCAAGATATTATTAAATCAATATCCTTATTAAAAGAGAAAAATTATGAACTAGTCGTGGCGACAAACCCACTGTTTCCTAAGCAAGCAATATTACATAGGGTTGAGTGGGCAGGTTTAAACAAAGCGGATTTTGCTTTTATTACAAACTTTGAAGAAATGCATTTCTGTAAGCCACACCTACACTTTTATCAAGAACTATTAGAAAAGATTAATAGACAGCCACAGGAATGTATGATGGTAGGAAATGACGTAGAAGAGGATATGGTGGCAAAAAAACTAGGATGTGCAACTTATCTGATAGAAGATTATAAAATACAACGTTCACAAAAGGTAGATACCATAGATCATGTAGGAAAATATGAGGATTTTTATGAATTTGTAAAAGCCCTACCGCCTATTAAATAAATTTTGTAAAAAAGCCTCATAATAAATAAAAGATAGCTTGCATGAAGGGTGTGAAACTTGTATGGCGGGATGTGGATGTAGTAAGAAAAACGAAAAGACAAAGAAAGAATGTCCCTTATGTGGAAAACCCAGTGGGAATATACATTATTTGGCTATCAGACCAGTAGTGAAAGAGGATTTAAAAAAATTAGTGCAGGAAGATAGCTATTATATCTGTAATAACTCAGATTGTGATGTGGTATTTTTTAATGAAGAAACGGAAATAATCTTCCTTACTAGAGACATCGATATGACATCAAACTTTTATGAAGTATCAAAAAGTAATACCAAATGTAGTAAAGGCTGTGGAGGTTGCAAAGGGGAATGATGTTTGGTGAAGTAATAATTATACAAATGAGAGGTGAAGAACATGTCAAAGGACCCTATGGAAATTATCGGAGAAAAGGGAAGGATCAAAATTGCTCATGATATTCTCATGACAATAGCCCGCCATACTGCTGAAGAAGTTGAGGGCATTGTATCCATAAAAGGTGGTTTGCCAGGAGGAATTATAGAGCTTTTTAGCAAAAAAACCAGTACCAAAAAAGGTGTAAAAATACAAAATGAAGAGACGCAAGTAGTAATTAATCTCTCGGTGGTGGTGGATTATGGTGCTGTTATTCCTGATATTATAAAAAAAGTACAGGAAAAAGTAAAAAGTTCGGTAGAATCTATGACAGATATTCAAGTCTCAAAAGTAAATGTTTTCGTTCAAGATGTAGTTATTACATGATAAAAGAACACACTTATAAAGATAAAAAGATAAAACCAGGAAAATTTTTTCTGGTTTTATCTTTTTTATTTACAAAATTAACAACCGCAGCAGTGGTCAGGTTTATGATCAGGTTTATGATCATGAGGATGTTCATAATACATCATTTTATGTTTGTAAGCTTCAGCCTTATGCATATAGGCCATGTGCATGTGCATATAATACATTTTTTTCATATGATCATAATCATGAGCATCCATATGCATATCTGGCATCATTGGAGGACACCCGGGCATAGGTAAAGGCATAGGCATCCCAGGCATTCCCGGCATAGGCATAGCTGGCATATGTCCAGGCATTCCCGGCATAGGCATAGCTGGCATATGTCCAGGGTGCATAGGCATAGTGGGATAAGGCATACAATCATCCATTAAAGGATAGTTCATATTTTCTTTTATTGTTTCCACAAGAAAACCTCCTATAGTATAGATTTCTATGAGTTATTTACTCTTTAATTATAGAATATGAAATACTTGGAGTTTGGGAACTTGGCCAATAAAAAATATGTCTAAAAAAACATCTGTTGTTTCAGCACAACAGATGTTTTTAAAAAAGCTTTTTATTTGTTTTTCTCAACATACTCAACAATATCTCCAATGTTTTTGAAGCCTTCTGCTTCCTCATCAGGGATTTCTACACCAAATTCATCTTCGATAGCCATAATAATTTCTACCGCATCTAATGAATCAGCATCTAAGTCATTAATCAGAGAAGTCGCCGGTGTAATAGACTCAACATCGCTAACTCCTAGTTGCTCTGCAATAATTTCTTTAACTTTTTCAAATAACATAAAACTTCCTGGTTTCGTATAGAAACTACTCTCCAGGATTTCACCTCCTTGGATAATTATTGGTTTTGGTAATGAAGCTATGTAATAAATTAGCACCTATATATTATAGGCTAAAGTTCATAATTAGAATACCATAAAAATAAAAATTTGTGTATATTTTGTTTTGAAAATTCATGATGAATTATGATCATAAATAAGAAATCCTATACTTAAGGAGGAAAAAAGCATTTGAAAACACAATACTTATTATCAATTGATAATTAAAATTAGTAAATTTATATAAAAAAATATTATAAAATAGGGGTTTACAAATAAACATACAGTGAATATAATGGTTGTATAATTTCATTTGATAATTAGGAGGCATTTTTAATGAAGCTAAATGAACAAGAGTCTTTTTTTTCTAACAAAATCAATCGTGTTATATTTATTACAATTATCATGAACGTATTTTTAGTATTAATGAAGCTAGGAGCCGGACATTTTTCAGGAAGCAAAGCTCTAATTGCAGATGGATTGCACTCAGCTTCTGATATCGTTACCTCTATAGGTGTAATTATTGGTATAGGGATAGCAAAGAAACCTAGAGATGAGCAGCATCAATATGGCCATGAAAAAGTAGAGACGATAGCGGCTTTTCTTTTGTCTATAGCACTTATTTATACGGGTATAAAAATTGGATTGGGATCAGCTTTGTCTATTATTCATAAAGATATGGTTATTCCGGGTAAGTTTGCCTTATATGCAGCTCTTCTGTCTATCGTTATAAAGGAATTGCAGTACCAGATCACTTTTAAAGTAGGAAAAGAAGCCAACAGCAGTGCCTTGATGGCGGATGCGTGGCACCACCGATCTGATGCACTTTCATCAATAGCAGCTTTTATTGGGGTTTTGGGTGGACGCTTAGGTTTTACTATATTAGATCCTCTAGCAGGGGTCGTTGTTTCTGCTATTGTGATGAAGGTTGGTATTGAAATATTCATAGATTGTTTTCAACAATTAATAGATGTATCTATTCAACTAAAAGAGCTGGAAAGTGTAAAGCACTCTATATTAAGAAAGAGTAAGGTACAGTGTATTAATGATATTAGAACAAGAAAACATGGTTCTAAAGTTTTTGTGGATATAAGGGTTTGTGTAGATGCTACTATGGATATTTATAACGGACATTGTGTAGCTGAAGAAGTAGAAAATATTATCAGAAGTGAGGTAAATAACGTAAAAGATGTGATTGTTCACTTGGACCCATTTCCAGAAGAATCTCAACAAAAAGAAGTGATTTAACTTCTTTTTGTATTTTTTTGAGGAATTTTGTAGTAATGGATCAGCTTATTTGGTATAATAGCACACGAGAAATGTGTTAATTTTTTATTAAATTCATGTTAAGAAATTTAACGTAGATTTAACACAAATTTAACACTGCTTTAAAGGGAATAGTATATTATTTTGTAATGTGTGTAAAACATTAAGGTAAAGAAATTTTTAAACCAAAGAAAAACGAGGGAGGATGTTCATGGAAATCTTATTTGGAGTATTAGGTGGACTAGGATTATTCTTATACGGAATGAATGTTATGAGTAATGGTCTGCAAAAAGCTGCTGGTGATAAGTTGAAATCCATCATTGGCATGCTGACCACCAATAGGATTATGGCTGTTGGCGTGGGAGCAATTGTTACTGCTATTGTGCAGAGTAGTAGTGCTTCTACCGTCATGGTAGTAGGTTTTGTAAATGCTGGTATGATGAAGCTGACACAAGCAGTAGGGGTTATTATGGGTGCCAATATTGGTACTACGATTACAGCCCAAATTATTACTTTTAAGATTGATAAGTATGCACCGGTTATTGTGGGGATTGCAGTAGCAGTATGGTTATTTACTAAAAACAGAAAAATAAAGCAACTGGCGGAAGCCTTCATCGGATTTGGTATACTTTTTATTGGTATGAAATTTATGGGAGATGCCTTAAGACCTTTAAGAACCTATGAACCCTTTAGGGAAATGTTAGTAAATTTTGGTGAACATCCTTTTTTAGCTATATTAGCAGGTTTTGCTATTACCATAGCAGTACAAAGTAGTACCGCTTCTACTGGTATTTTATTAGCATTGGCGATGGAGGGATTGATCCCTATTAGATCAGGATTACCTATACTATTTGGGATTAATATGGGTACGACTATTACAGCTATGCTTTCTAGTATAGGGGCAAGTAACACAGCAAAACGGGCAGCAGCTTTTCACTTTTTGTTTAACCTTGTAGGTACGGCTATATTTATCTCTTTCCTACAGGGACCAACTTATAGAATTATTACCTACTTAACTCCAACTGATATACCAAGACAAATCGCTAATGCCCATACCTTGTTTAATATAACCACTACCTTAATTTTACTGCCTTTTGCAGGTTTGTTAGTAAGAGTGGCAAAGAGGATTGTTCCAGGGGAAGAAGAAGCGACGCGAGGTATAAAATATATAGATAATCGTATTTTAGAAACTCCTTCCATTGCGACAGCAAGTGCTGTTAAGGAAGCCCTCCATATGGGAAATGTAGCAAAGGAATCTTTAGAAAACGCATTGGACGCTTTTGTAAAAGGTGATCAGAAAAAAATTGACGAAACCTTAAGCCTAGAAAAGGTGGTTAATGAATTAGAGAGAGAACTATCTGCTTATTTAGTAAAATTATCCAACACCGATATTTCTTTAGATAATCGTGATACTGTCAGTGGTTTATTTAATACGATTAATGATATTGAGAGGGTAGGAGATCATGCAGAAAATATAGCGGAATTGGCTCAATATAAAATGGACAATCAACTGGCTTTTTCTGATAAAGCATTGGAAGAATTAGATAAAATTGCTGGGTTAGCTTTGAGGGCTTATAGCAATTCTTTAACTGCTTTAAGAAACCTAGATGCCAGTTTGGCTATGAAGGTAATAGAAAATGAAGGACAAGTAGATTTTATGGAAAAAAACTTAAGGGCTAGTCATATTGAGAGGTTAAATAGTCAACAATGTGTACCAACCTCTGGGGTGATTTACCTTGATGTATTGAGTAACTTAGAAAGAGTTGCTGACCATTCTTCTAATATTGCTATGGCAGTGTTAGATAAAGTAAGGGCACAAAAATAAGAAATTGCTATTTATAGGGAGGAGCTCCATGATGTTGGAGTTCCTCCCTATTATAGTTTTTGTAGGAAATATATAAAAAATTGTAAAATTGAATATTTAAAAACTTAAAGGATAAAATAAAAATAGTTTAATTGGAAGGGGTTCACTATGGAAAAAGAAGAAAATATACGTTTGATTATTATTGGTGGTGGAGAGGATAAACGTACTGACAAAGAAATATTAAAGAAGGTAGCCGACTTATCCGGTAAAGATCAAGCAAATATAGCAGTTATAACAACAGCTACCAACTATCCACTAGAAGTGGGAGAAGAATATAAAAGAATTTTCTATGATTTAGGTGTCAACAAAGTAGATACCATCAATATAGCCAGTAGAAGAGAAGCGAATCAAAGGCAAGTGATGAAGAGCCTACAAGATATAAACTGTGCTTTTTTTGTGGGAGGAGATCAGTTAAGGATTTCTAGTATACTAGGAGGCACAGAGTTTCATAATTTTATAAAAAACAAGTTAGAAGAAGGAATGATTGTAGCAGGCACCAGTGCAGGAGCTTCTATGATGAGTGAAGTGATGGTGGTGGAAGGGGATGAGGAGGATGCCCCTAGAAAGTGTACTGTTAAAATGGCCCCTGGAATGGGCTTTTTAAAAGGAGTTATTATAGATCAGCACTTTAACCAAAGAGGAAGAATAGGAAGGTTGTTGGGAGCAGTAGCTCAAAACCCTTATGCCCTTGGTATAGGAATTGATGAAGACACAGCCATTATTATTAATGATAGAAACGAACTGCAAGTAATTGGGTCAGGTGTGATTACCATTGTAGATGGAAAAAATATTGGTTATACCAATATTTCTGAGCAATACCCAAACGAACCTTTGGCTATTACCAATGTGAATGTTCATATTTTACCTACTAGATATAAGTATAGTCTATTAAATAGGAATGCTATTGTCTACGAAGCGCAGACAAGTGGAATAGAGGAGGACAGTAAATGAAGCTGTTGAGGACCAAGGTATATCCTGGGAGAAATGTCTATGCTCATTTTCCTGTTGTTAGAGCAGATGTGGATTTACAGGATTATGTAAATATACCTACCTGTGATATAAAAGGATTTAATGAAGAACTTTTAAAAATTTTACCAGGTTTAACACAACACAAATGTAGCATTGGTGAAGTAGGCGGATTTGTAATCAGACTAAATAGAGGAACGTATTTAGCACATGTCATGGAGCATATGACATTGGAGATTCAGAAGCTGTTGGGATATGATTTGAAGTTTGGTAAAGCAAGATATTTAGAGAATGAATCTGTATACTATATTGTATTTTCTTATGAAAATCCTACTGCTGGTGAAGAAGCAGCTATTTTAGCCTTCGATATTATCCACGCTCTTTTACACAAAGAAACTATTGACTTAGAAAAAGGATTACAGCAAATAAAAGATAAAATTGCTGTCAATGAGCTAGGGCCTAGTACTGCTGCTATTGTGGAGGAGGCTAAGAAAAGGAATATACCTGTTACGAGAATCGGAGGCAATAGTCTTATACAGTTGGGCTATGGAAAGTATGCGAAAAAGGTTGAAGCTACAATCACAGAAAACACCAACTGCATTGCAGTGGATATTGCTGGTGATAAGGAGCTTACCAATAGTATATTGCACATTCATGGGATTCCAGTGCCAGAAGGAAGAGCAGTAGAAAACTACGAGGAATCTAAAAGTATTATACAGCAAATCGGTTTTCCTGTAGTAGTAAAACCTTATAATGGTAATCAAGGAAAGGGTGTATCTTTAAACCTTAAATCTATGAGGGAAGTAAAGAAAGCTTTTACTATAGCTAAAAAATATAGCAGCAAAGTATTAGTAGAAAAGTACATCTTAGGAAAGCACTATCGAATAGCTGTGGTAGGAGAAGAGGTGGTTGCGGTTTCAGAACGTATTGCAGCCCATGTCATAGGTGATGGTATAAACAACATCAAGGATTTGATTGATAGAGAAAACCTTAATCCATTAAGAGGAGAAGGTCATGAAAAACCACTGACAAAGATTAACATTGATGATGTGATGCTGTTATTACTAAAGAAAAGTGGCAGAAGCTTGGAGGACATTCCGCAACAAGGAGAAATCGTATACTTAAGAGAGAATGATAACTTAAGTACGGGTGGCGTTGCTATAGATGTAACAGAAGCTATTCACCCTGATAACGTCAGATTAGCTATAAATGCGGCTAGAGTTATAGGTTTAGATGTAGCGGGAATTGATATAACTACGCCAGACATAGGGCGATCTATAGGGCAAGAAGGAGGGGCAGTTATTGAAGTAAATGCTTGCCCAGGTATAAGAATGCATCACTATCCATCTCAGGGTGAAAAAAGAAATGTAGCAAAGACAATTATTGATAAATTGTTTCCTGAAGGGCAGCCTCATTCTATACCAATTGTTTCTGTAACAGGAACCAATGGGAAAACCACTACCACCAGAATGTTAGCAAAGATTTTTAAAGAAAGCGGTTTGTTGGTAGGAGTGACCAGCACTGGTGGTGTTTTTGTTCAGGAGGAACAAATTATTCATGGAGATACGACAGGACCTAAAAGTGCACAAGCGGTGCTAATGGATAAGAGAGTAGAGTTGGCAGTATTGGAAACTGCAAGAGGTGGTATTGTAAACAAAGGATTAGGTTATGATTTAGCAGATATTGGGGTTCTTACTAATATCGGCGATGATCATTTGGGAATCGATGGCATCAATACTTTAGAGGAAATGGCAGATGTTAAATCCCTTATTGTAGAAGCAGTAAAAAAGGAAGGCTATGCAGTATTAAATGCTGAAGATAGCTATATAGATAGAATTATGGAAAGAGTAGAATGTAATATTGTCTTTTTCTCCAAAGATTTATCAAATGAGATTTTACAAAAGCATATAATAAATAAGGGAAAAGCAGTTTACTTGAAGGAGAAAACAATCTTTATCTTTGACGGAGAAAAAGAAATTGAAGTGATTGAGACTGAAAAGATTCCGGCTACCTTTGGAGGAGTCTTAGAGCATAATATAGAAAATAGTATGGCAGCTATAGCGGCAGCACACGCTTATGGAATAGACGTAAAAATTATTTATACAGCATTAAGTCAATTTTATACAGATGCCATTAATAATCCGGGTAGGTTTAATGTATTTGATATGAAGAATTTTAAAGTAATCATTGATTATGGCCATAATATAGATGGTTACAGTAAAGTGCTGGAGGGACTAAAGAAAATCAAGGCAGGGCGTTTAATTGGGGTAATAGGTGTACCAGGAGATCGTACCGATATAAACATTTTAAAAATAGGAGAAATCTCTGGAAAATATTTTGACTATGCTTATATCAAAGAAGATAAAAATTTAAGAGGCAGAAAAGTTGGAGAAGTAGCAGAGTTTTTGAAAAAGGGTTGCGGTATTGGAGGACTTAATGAATATAGCATGGAGATTCAACTATGTGAGATCGAAGCTTTAAAAAAGGCGATGACAAAGGCTGAGGCAGGAGATATGATCATAGTATTCTATGAAGAGTATGTTCCACTGGTTGAAGCAATTGAAACCTTCAAAAATAAAATTGACACAGTAGATTCAGAAGTTCCAGATTTGAAAATTGCAAGAACTAGCCCCTAAATCTAGGGGCTTTACTTATGAATTTCTTATAAGAATATTAGGTTGTAATTTTTCATAATATTATATATTATAATCATTAGCAGGAAATTTATCCATAAGTTAACACAACTCCTTCGAACCTACTAAGGATGATTCTTCAAGAAATAGTTTAGAAATTATTAGCCTAAGTGAATACTTGTAATGTCATATAACAACATAAGGATTAAAAGCTAAATTTTGGTGTATATATTTATATATAGATCATCAGAAAGAAGGGATAACGATGAAAAATATTGGTGCTTTTTTCGATGTAGATGGTACCCTCTATAGAGATTCTTTAATGGTGGAACATTTTAAAAGATTGATTCGATATGAAATTATTGATCCTTCTATTTGGCATAACATGGCAAAAAAGACCTTTCATGATTGGGATAAACGACAGGGAAATTATGAAGATTATCTTCTGGAGGTAGCAGAAATCTATTTAAAGTCTATGAAGGGACAAAATAGACATCACATAGAGTTTATAACAAATCAGGTTATTAATACAAAAGGTGATCGAGTATACTGCTTTACAAGGGATCGAATTGTATGGCATAAGCAACAGGGACATAAAGTGATTTTTATTTCCGGTAGCCCTGACTATTTGGTGGAGAAGATGGCGGAAAAGTATGATATCACCGATTATAGAGGAACAAGATATGAAGTAGATGAAAACCATCACTTTACAGGAGAAATCATACAAATGTGGGATTCTGATAATAAGCAAGATGCTATTATGGAATTTGTCGATAAATATGATATTGACTTAAAGAAAAGTTACTCCTATGGAGATACAAATGGAGATTTTTCTATGTTAAAACTGGTGGGAAATCCTACTGCCATTAATCCAGCTAAAGAATTATTAATGCGAGTTAAGGAAGATAAAGAATTAAAAGAAAAGATTACAGTAATTATCGAGAGAAAAGATGTTATTTATAAATTAAGTGCAGATGTAGAGCTATTGTAGGTAAAAGAAAAGCCGTAATAGGAAAACTGTTTTCCTACTACGGCTTTATAGGTTATTTAATCAGCCAACGTAAAAGATGTATCTAACAATTCTATTTCGCTACCTATACCAGAGGTAGTATAAACCGTTTTATCCTTTGTCACCAAGATTCCCTCCACATCAGGAAGAGTTTCTAAAGTTTCAAGTCCTTTTTCTAGTCCCATGATAAAAACAGCAGTAGACCATACGTCACCTTCTATAGCACTATTAGATATAATGGTGACACTGGTTAGTTCATTATCAGTGGGATAGCCAGTTTTAGGGTCAAGAATATGATGATAACGTTGATTGGTTTCCTCATCGATAAAATATCTTTGATAGTCGCCAGAGCTCACGATAGAACGATTAGCTAGTTCGATTTTAATAATAACATTCGTTGAACCTACCTCTGGGTTTTGTACCCCCATTTTCCAAAGACTGCCATCAGGCTTTGGACCAAGTACATAAATATCTCCACCTAGATTTACAAAGCCACTTTCGATACCTGCTTCTCGTAGAGTTTTTGCAGCTTCATCTACAGCATAGCCCTTAGCAATGCCTCCCAAATCTACCCTCATATCAGCGTCTTTAACAAAAACCTCTCCATTTTTGATTTCCAACTGTTGTAAATCGATGTGGGACTTTGCTGCTTGAATTTCTTCCTCTGAAGGAGGACGAGTAGTAGGATTAGCAGTAGATTCTATGCTGATGCCCCATAAATCAATTAACCTTCCCAAGCCGATATTAAAAGCCCCTTCAGTTACCTCATAATATGCAAGACCCTCTTGGATCACCTTTAATGTTTCTTCAGAAACTTCAACAGGCTGAAGACCTGCACTTCTATTGATAAGATCTACATCGCTGTCTTGGATAGCAACACTCATCATATTTTCTATTTCATGAATACGCTGATAAGCTTTTGTCAAAGCCTCATTGCCTTCTTTGGTGGAAGTACTATAGGCATGAATTTGACCAAAAGTACCTAATACAAATTGTTGTTCCCTTACTAGCTGGGGTGTCTGATCTTTACAGGAAGTGAGGAACAAAGACAAAAGTAGTAATACTACCAACAATTTAAACCTAGATACAGAAAGTTTATTGATAATAAACACCTCCTTATGGTATCAATATATTATAACAATTGAAATTTTAAAAGTAAAGGTACTATAGATGAGTAAAGCTTTAATTGAACAAGCAAGAAAAAAGAATAATCGTTATTATTTAATAACAAATATTTACAAATAATTTTTACAAAATAATATTGCAAATCGTTTTCGTTTGTTATATAATTAACTCATAAGATAAATCAAAATAACAATTATGCTACATAAATAAAAAAGGAGGAGATTTTATGAAAAAAATTGCAATATTTCTTTTAGCTATGTTAATGATAGTAAGTTTAATTGGATGTTCAACCCAGACAGCTGCAGATCCAGATCCAGTTGATGAACCAGCAGTGAACGAGGGAACAACAAATACGTATAATGATGGTACTTATGAGGCATATGACGATGCTGCTGCAAAAAGCTTTCATAAAGTAGTTGTTACAATAAAAGATGATAAAATTGTAGATTTAGAATTAATTGGTTTTAGAAACACAGGAGATGTAAAGGATGCAGATTATGCATACGCACCTTTCCACGAGGCACAGTCAACTTTAACAGAAGCATTTTTAGCGGCTAATGGAACTGAAGGTGCTGAAGTTATTACTGGTGCAACTGGTTCTTCAGAAGGCTGGGCAATTGCATTAGATAGAGCCTTAGAAAAAGCTCTAGTAGAACCTGCCAGCGATGCAGCTTACTTCAATGGTACTTTCCAAGGTGTTACTGAATTAGGTGAAAGAGGACGTAAAATGGCTCGTGTAACTATTGAAAACGATAAAATTGTTGATGTAGTACTAGAAGAAACAAGATTTGTAGATGATGCAGAAGTGTTAAAAGATGAAGAATATGATTATGCACCATTCCATGGGGCTGTAGAAGAAATGCCAGCTAGATTTATAGAAGCAAATGGCACTGATGTTGAAACCTTTACAGGAGCTACAAGCTCAAGTACTGGATGGATTGAAGCAATTGAAGATGCTTTAGCAAAGGCTGCAAGATAATAATTTAAATCAAACTTCCTATCTCATGCTGAGATAGGAAGTTTTTTCATACAAATTATTAGCTTATAAATGTGTGATTATTTAAAGTAGTCCTTCGAATATACAAAGGATTTATGCCCGGTTCTAAGATGGTTTTTCACTTCTACAAGAAGGTCAAAGCCATGTTTTCTATAGACATTTCTTCCAGCCAGATTTTCTTGATCAATAACAATAAAGGCTCTTCTTAGGGGATGATCTATTTTTTTATAATAACTTTCAATATCTTCTACACAGCATTTCAGCATCATACTGCCATAACCTTTTCCACGATTGTGCTCACTGTGTATAAACATCTGAAAAATTTCCACTAGGCCTGAGGAAATGCCTTCTTTTATTGACCATGTAATGGCGCCGATAGTATCCTCCTCATTATAAAACATTAAACTTCTATGGACTTCAATACAAGCTACTGCATACTTTTCTGCCAACTCTTGAACACTACCATAGTGTTTTAAATAGTTATCTATAAAATATTGTTGATCGTCTTTAGAAGCGAGGCGATACTTCATTATACATCTTCCTTCCAACTGATTTCCTTATCTTAAATTGCTAATTTTAAAAAAATTTTATAGTATCTATTACAACATAAATTCACTAATATTGTCAACTTCATAACGAAACTACGTATTATAGAGTAAGGAGGTATGCAGTATGAGAATAGCCAGTAGATATTTAAGGTTACTAGATCCTTATATGGTAGGCCCAGATGTTATGCATGTACAGGAAAGACTAATTACACTAGGATTTTATGAAGGAGAGGCAGATGGTGTTTATAATGAGGAGGTTTTTGAAGCTGTTAGAGCTTTTCAAACTGACTATGGACTAAACCCTGATGGCATCGTAGGACCGGATACATGGAATGCAATAGGGTTAGATCCTGCGGTGCAGTTTCCAGTACCGCCTGAAGGGTATAGAATAGAGGTGGATTTGGAAAGAAAAATACTAACGCTGAAACAGTTCACCGAAACTATTAGTACTTATCCAGTAGCTGTTGGAAGGCCTTCAACGCCTACACCTACAGGGGATTGGCAGATTATCCAAAAAACTAGAAACCCTGGAGGTCCATTTGGGACGAGGTGGATGCGTATTAACGTTCCTTGGGGTGGATATGGTATCCATGGTACAGATACACCAGAATCCATAGGTACCGCTGCTAGTCGTGGATGTATAAGGATGTTCAACGAAGATGTTAATGAACTCTATGATATTGTCCCTTTAGGTACACCGGTAAGAATAACAGGAGAAGTGTTTTCTGGAAGGAAATTAGAAATTGGTGTGGAACCAGGTCCTGATATATTTGAAGTCAAGGCTGTATTAACAGAGTTAGGCTACTATACAGGAGAGGTAGATGGTATCTACGATGAGGAAATTGTAGAGGCAGTGAGAAGTTTTCAAAGAGATTTTAATATTATAGCAGATGGCATTGTAGGGGTAGACACCTATAATCAACTTCAGTTGGCTAGAGACCAGTATTTGGATGACAGGGAGCCTTAATTAGAATGTGAGTTTGTACATTGGAAGTATGTCTGTAAAACGTAAGGATCACCTAAAATTAAGTATTAGGTGATCCTTTTTTGATAACCAATAGGAAATTATAAATTTTATAAGTTACAGATAAGTTATAATTTCTGTTATTAGTTTTAACAAAGCTATCTTTATAAGTCTTCCAAAGGAAAACTTTATTCTAAAAATTTTATAGAAACTACCATAAAAATATTGACAGAATATTGTATACTGAATAGAAAAAGATGTATAATGAGAAACTAAGAGGTATTTCTAGCAGGTGACAACTCAAGTTAATGATAAAAATTTGATATTAAATAGATTGCGTAGGAGGTAAAATTTTGGAAAAGGCATACTTAAGAAAAATATTGAAAGAAAAAATTTTAGTGTTTGATGGGGCTATGGGGACAATGCTACAGAAGATGGGTTTAAAAACCAGTGAATGTCCTGAAATATATAATCTAGAGAATAAGGAAGTTATTAAGGCTATACATAAACAATATATAGAGGCTGGGTGTAATATCATTCAAACCAATACCTTTGGAGGTAACAGAGCAAAGCTTTCTCAGTATGGTTTTGAGGACAAAGTAGAAGAAATTAACAGACAAGCTGTTGCTATTGCTAAAGAAGTGACGGGAGAAGGAAATTTTGTAGCAGGAGACATTGGTCCCATAGGAAAGTTACTGCATCCATTAGGAGAATTAACCTTTCAAGAAGCATATCAAATATTCTTTCAACAAGCCAAGGTTTTAGTGGAGGCGGGGGCAGATTTAATACATATAGAAACGATGTCGGATATAAAAGAAGCTAAGGCAGCTGTTATGGCGGTAAAGGATGTAGCAGATATACCTATTATTTGCTCTATGACATTTCAAGAAAATATGAGGACTTTAACAGGTTCTGATCCTAAAACAGTTGCCACGATTTTAGAGGCTTTAGGTGTAGATGTTATAGGCGTTAACTGCGGCTTTGGACCAGATATGATGATAGGCATAGTCAAAGAAATGTATGAGGTAAGTGATTGTCTGCTTATTGTTCAACCTAACGCAGGCTTACCTAAGCTTGTAGAAGGAGAATCTGTTTATGACTTATCTCCTGAAAAAATGGCTAGTTATGTAGAAAATTTAGTATTGTCAGGGGCGAATATTATTGGAGGCTGTTGTGGAACGACGCCACAGCATTTAAAACTTATGGTGGACGCAGCAGCCTCCGTCAAGCCCTTAGAAAAGAAAAAAATCTCTTTTTCTAAGGTAGCCAGCAGAACAAAAACGCTTCTTATAGGAGAAGATTATCCTATTGCTGTTTTGGGGGGATATATCAATCCTACGGGAAAAAAACAGCTGATGAAAGCCATCAAAGAAGGCAATATATCTGTTTTGTGTGATGAAGCAGTAAAGCAGACAGATGCAGGGGCTCATATTATAGATGTTAATCTTGGATTGAGTGCAGAAGAAGAAAGAAGTCTAATAACAAAAACAATTACATCTATACAACGGGTGACCCATCAACCTCTTTCTATAGATACAGTAAACTATGATGCTATGGAAGAGGGGCTAAAGGTTTATGATGGAAAGCCTTTGCTTAACTCTACCAGTGGAGAAGATGGCGCTTTAGACAGAGTGATAAATATGGCTAAAAAATATGGTGCTGCAATTGTAGGCTTAACATTGGAGGGTAAGGGAATTCCAGAAAAAGCTGAAGATAGATTTAAAATTGCTGAGAAAATTGTAACAAAAGCTGTGGATAGGGGAATAAGAAAAGAAGATATCTTCATTGATACTTTAGTATTGACAGCAGGGGCACAACAGTCTTTAGCACTAGAATGTTTAAAGGCCATAAAACTTGTTAAGAGGGAGTTGGGAGTAAAGACCTTACTGGGGGTTGAAAACATCTCCCATGGGTTACCCAATAGAAATGACTTAAATGATACGTTTTTGGCTATGGCCTTAGAGGCAGGACTAGATATCCCGATTCTTAACCCTTATCATTCAAGCAATTGGCGTATTATTAAAAGTGCGGATGTTTTGATGGAAAGAGATAAAAATGCCCAGTTTTTTATTCAGTGGTCTGATAGTAAAGGTATGGAAGATTTACCACTGATAGAATCTGTTAAAGATGAAAAGGTGGATGCAGTAACACAGCTTACAGAAATTATTTTAGAGGGTGATGGGGAAGCTGTTATTCCTCAGGTAGAATTACTTTTGAAAAATGGTGCTACACCAGAGGAAGTAATAAGTCGTTGTGTTACTCCAGCATTGGAAAAGGCGGGAGAAAATTATGAAAAACAGGTTTATTTTTTGCCGCAGTTATTAATGGCAGCGGAGGCAGCTCAAAAGGTTTTTCAGCATCTAAAACCTTTATTGCAGCAAGAGAAGGTTAATCATATAGGTACTTTTGTGATTGCTACTGTAAAGGGAGACATTCATGATATAGGTAAAAATATTGTATCTATTATGCTTCAAAACCATGGATATCGTGTCATAGATTTAGGAAAAGATGTTGATGCGGAGGTCATTGTAGAAACTGCCATAAGAGAGAAGGCAGATATTATAGGATTAAGTGCTTTGATGACCACCACTATGCAGGAGATGAAGAAAGTGATGGAGATACTAAAGGAGAAAACTTTGACTATACCTGTAATGGTTGGAGGAGCAGTCGTAACAGAACATTATGCAGAAACGATTGGTGCTCATTATGCAGAAGATGCTATTCAGGCTATACGCTTAGCAAAAAAACTTCATTAAGATAGTTGTTAGACTTTGATAACACTGTAAACAAGCCAAGCCTTGTCCCTTAGTATACTTGACCTTTTGATATAACTAAAAAAATTCCACAAGTCCAATAAGATGATTATAAGCGTTAACCTAAGCTAGGATTTGTCATACTGAGGGGAACAAAAAAGTTCCTCGTTATTCCAAGATCCTTCGCTAGGCTCAGGATGACAGTTCGACAGAAATTTGGAAACAACTGTATTAAGCTGATGCTTATGATAAGATGATAAAAATAGCGTACTCTATTTATAGAGTGCGCTATTTTTATATATAGATATCCAAGTTAGAAACTTTAATTATACCTATAAATTTTTACAGGTCAATCCATTGAAATTTCTATAAATAATTAAATGTATAACTTAAGCTGTTAGGTTGGATATTTATAGATAACCAAGTTACGAACTTAAATTATACCTAAAAATTTGCACAAATAAATTTATTAGAGTTACTATAAATAATTAAATGGATAACTTAAACTATTAGGTTGGATATTTATAGATAAACAATTTTATACCTTAACAAAATGCGGCCTCCTGCGGGTTTAGAAATGAACGAGATTAACAATTCACTTCAGTGAAAAATCTTATTGCCCATTAGAAGGAGAGTTAGGTATATAGATATATTTGTAAAATAACGGAAGGATTTTCCTAAGATTAGATTGAATATATAGTAAAGAAGCATGTAGGAAATGAAGAAACATAAAAATATGCTGATATAATGCTGATATAATAAGGACCCTAAAAACATTCTTTTTCTATGTGAAACATCCTCTTTTAAGAAAGCGAGGTACTGGCAATGAATAGTAGATTATGGGGTGATTTTGTAAGAAAAGGTATCTTATCCTTGGAGATTGAGGAAGAAATCTCTAAAAGTTGGAAAGCTTCAAAAGTTTGTAATGTTTCATGTGAAGCACCCTATGAAGAACAGGAAATGAGTAGTTCCGCACTGGAAAAACTGCTTCATCTGCATAGATATAAGTTAGCAACTATAAAAAAGCATCTTGATAGACTTAACAAAGGCTTCAAGGAAAACACACACAAGACAAACTATGGAGTGTTATTACTCAGCAAGCAAGGATATTTACTTCATTCTATAAATACTTTTTCTGAAGAAGAAGAGACATTATTAGGGTTGAAAATAGGTACGAATTGGGGAATAGATGTGAAGGGTACTACAGCCATAGGACTTGCATTGACTGACAATAAGGCTGTGGTTGTGAATAACTGTCAGCACTATCAAGAAAGGTACCACCCTTATATCACAGAGGCTATACCTATACAAAATTCACAGAGAGAATTGCTTTATATATTAGGCATGGTAAGTTCTTCCTGTGAACATAGCAAATTACTAAGCACATTAGGAAACATTACGGCAAAATCTATAGAAAATGAAATCATTGCTATGAAATATAAAGATGAGATAAAAGAGCTGAAGGAAAAAAGTATTAAACAAAATAAGCTATACGAAACCCAGACAAACTTATTGAACTATATATTAAACCATACAAAAGAAATGATTTTTATTATGAATGAAAAAGGCAAGTATGTCTTACTAAATAAAGCTTCATGGAAATTTATGAAGGAAAATCAGGTATACAGTTTAGAAGATATTTATAAAAAGTTGCAGGTATGCGATTTAGAGGGAAAAAGAAAAACAAGTAAAGAAGATCCAACTTTATCGGTATTTACAGAAAATCCTATCTATAGATGTAGGGCCATGATAAAAAAACTTCAGGGGGAGGAAAGATATTATAATATTCATTCAATTCCCTACTGTGATCATCACGATAGAAGGCTGGCGATTGCAATCATTGAAGATGTTACTGACTATATTGAATTGCAGGAAATGAAGAATAGCTTTGAGCATAAGGCAGAACAACTGGAGACGGTTATCAATACGATTTCTGACGGTATAGCCATTTTAAGTCCTGAGGGTGATTATATTATGATGAATCCTGCATGCCTTAAAATGCTTCCTTGTTTAGAGATGGAGCAGCAGGACCACTGTAATATTCATGATGAAGCAGCCAAAGAAAAATCATGTAGTGTTATAGATAAAAAATCCTTCGAAATTCTCCCTTGCCTAAAGGCAAAAGGGCAGAATCATCGCAAAAAATTTGGTGAAGTAGTAGAAGAAAAGATATGCAATATTTGTACCATAGATAAAAATGGTAGTGCTATCGAAGTGGAAGACTATCCACTGGTGGAAGTACTAGCGGGAAAAAAGATAAAAAACCAAACCTTTGTTATCAATAAGAATAACAAGATGACTTATATCCGATTAAGTGGAAGTCCTGTGTTTGATGCAGCAGGTAAATTATCTTATGCTGTGATAGGTATAAATGATATTACCAAGACAACAAAACAGGAAATCAAAATAAAACAACAAAAAGAATTTATGAATAGTGTAATGGATAGTATTTCTATTCCTATAGCAGTTGTAAGCTATCCCAGTGGGGTGTATGAATATTTAAATAGTAAGCAATTAGAAATCTTTTCTGAAGTTATAGGAAAAATGCTAACCTACAAACAAGTAATAGGAAAAACTACTTATGAGATTTTGCCTCCTGAGTATTTGCACTGTATAGAGGAGCAAAAAGAAACAGATGTAGTAGCGACAGAGAAGATGGTTTCGGTTCAACTTGCTAAAGGAGGTACACGGCACTATCAGGTAGTGTGTACCACCCTCTCTAACAAGGTAGATGAAAAAAAGCAAATCGTAGTGGTGGGAATGGATGTGACACCTCAGGTAAAACTACAGGAGGAAACAGAACTATTAACAAAATCCAAGGAGGATTATTTTGCAACTATTTCTCATGAGCTACGTTCTCCCATTGCTATTATACACTCTGCTGTGCAGATGTTCAAAAGTGAACATTATGCAAAACAGTTCAATGATGGGACAAGGAAACTTATTTCAAGAGTAGAAAAAAATACCTACAGGCTACTAAGATTGGTTAATAACTTTTTAGATATTACCAGAGCGGAAGCAGGATTTATGAAACTAAATCTTACTAACACCAATATAGTAACCTATACGGACTTTATAGTAGAATCAATCTTGCCTATTGGAGAAAAAAAGGGTATTAAAATTGACTTTTTATATGATTGTAATACAAAGACAATCTCCTTAGATATTGAAAAATATGAACGAATTTTATTGAACTTGCTGTCCAATGCCTTTAAATTTACAGAAGAAAATGGCAGGATTCAAGTATATATTAAGGAAGAAGAAAAATATATGAAGGTAGGAGTAAAGGATACGGGCATAGGCATACCACAAGAGGAAATCGATAAAATCTTCGATCGTTTTTATATTTCAGAGAATATCAATAAAAGGGAGAATGGGGGAACTGGTATTGGTCTTTCTCTAGTAAAAAAGCTTATGGAGTTTATGGGAGGAAAGGTAGAAGTACATAGTAAAGAAGGTGCTGGCAGTGAATTTATACTGCTTTTTCCAAAGCATATAGAGGAGGAAAATTTAAGTAATGAAAAAGAAATTCAATTAACAGAAAGTGCTTATCTAGAGTTAGAAAATATCCCTTAAAATATAAAACGATATTCCACAATTTCATGGTAAGACAAAGGAAGAGGGTCTGGTGCTCCTCTTCCTTTGTCAAGATATTGCTTATATATTAGATATATTAGGGATCGATTTTGGTTGGAAGTCTGCATAGCTTTCGATACCATGTTCTTCAATATCTAAGCCTTTTAATTCCTCGTCTGCTGGTACGCGAAGACCTATTGTGCTCTTTATAACTTTAAATAGGATAAAGGTAGTTGAACAGGTCCATAAAGCTACTGCTGCTACGCCAGTTAATTGGACTAATAACAAACTGACACCGCCTCCATAAAATAAACCACCTTCTACAGCAAACAATCCTACAGCAATGGTTCCGATAGAACCACAAATCCCATGAACCCCTACGGCTCCAACGGGGTCGTCAATTTTTAATACTTTATCTACAAATTCAACCCCATAAACAATTGCTATACCGGCAATAATACCGATGGCAACGGCTCCCATAGGACTAACAACATCAGTACCTGCTGTAATTCCTACCAATCCTGCTAAAGAACCATTGAGGGTCATACTAACATCAGGTTTACCATAGCGAACCCAAGTAATCATCATAGCTACGACTGTAGATGCAGCAGCAGCTAAGTTTGTTGTAATAAAAATATGAGATATACCATTATAGTCCATACCAGATAAAGTAGAACCAGGATTAAAGCCAAACCATCCTAACCATAGAATGAAGACACCTAAGGCTCCTAGGGTTAAACTATGACCTGGAATAGCCTGTGGTTTACCTTGGCTGTTATATTTCCCAATACGAGGTCCAATCACCCAAGCTCCTACTAAAGCAGACCATCCACCAACAGAGTGAACAACAGTAGAACCCGCAAAGTCCATAAAACCTAATTCACTTAACCAGCCGCCACCCCAAATCCAATGACCTACTACAGGATAAACAATCAAGCTTATAAAGAAACTATAAACTAAATAAGAGCTAAATTTTGTTCTTTCTGCCATTGCTCCTGACACAATAGTTGCAGCAGTAGCACAAAAAACTGTTTGAAAAATCAGAAAAGCTTCTTTAGGGATAGTCAATTCCAAGTGAGCTATACTCATATTGGAAAAGAGACTAAGGTTTCCAATAAAACCACCGTTACTTAAACCAAACATAATACTAAAACCAATACACCAATAAACTAGAGAACCTATACAAAAGTCCATGAGGTTTTTCATGATAATATTTCCTGCATTTTTTGCTCTTGTAAAACCAGTTTCCACCATAGCAAAACCAGCTTGCATAAAAAATACTAAGGCAGAAGCAACTAATACCCATATGGTATCTATAGCAAAGATAAATTCATTGTTCATATCTAATCAACTCCTTTGTCGTAATCATTTCAATTAAAATAGTATTTCATAATTTATAATGCCTCTTCAGCCTCTTCGCCTGTTCGAATACGTATTACCTTATCAACAGGTATAACAAAAATCTTGCCATCTCCAATGCCGCCAGTACTACAAATCTTCTTTGCTGAATCAATCACTGAATCTGCCAACTCTTCACTAGCAACAACTTCAACCTTTACTTTAGGTAATAAGTCCACACTATATTCTGTGCCTCGATAATATTCTGTTTTCCCTTTTTGTAGACCAAAGCCCAGCACCTGTGTTACCGTCATGCCTGAAATCCCGATGTCATTCAAAGCTTTTTTTAATTCTTCAAACTTGCTTTGACGTGTAATGATTTCGATTTTTACTATTTTACTCATTTACTTCACCTCCCAATAAATTGTAGCAATAAAAAAACGCCCGCTACAAAAGGAATAAATTTTACTACCTTTGTAGAGGACGCCCTTGCCCATAAAAAATATTTGTTTGTTATAATACATTATACAATATATTCTAAAAATAGCAATACCTTTTTTAAAACTTTTCAGAATTTTTTAAAAAATAACTAATTACCAAGCATGATACTGATATCCAAAAGTTCCTTCTGTAGTTCCAATAGCTTGTTTTTCAATTGATCATAGTCTTTCTTTAATACATCATCGTCTATAAAGCGATTTGTTTTTGAAACTAAACTTTCAAATTGGTCATATACCAGTTGAAGCTCTTTCTTTATATTTTCTCTTCTCTGAATAGGTTCTAATATCTCGCCGGAATGGGCCTTTAGTACATCATTTTCTATTTGAAAGCTATAACCCATGTTAGGAATGATGGTAGAAATGCCATACTTGTTTTTTATCTTTTGTGCCAGTGTAGTAGAAGCCTCTTCTTCTCCATGCACTAAGAAGATCTTTTGGGGCTTTTTCTTAAAACCGCCAAGCCAATTTAGTAAGTCGGATTGATCCCCGTGTCCAGAAAATCCTTCTATACTATGAATTTCTGCCAAGACAGCTATTTCTTCTCCAAATAGTTTTACTTTTTTTACCCCATCCTGGAGAATTCTCCCCAATGTACCGGCAGCTTGATACCCAACAAAGATAACGCTATTTTTCGCTTTCCATAGGTTATGTTTTAGATGGTGTCGTACTCTACCAGCAGTGCACATACCACTGGCGGAGATAATTACTTTAGGATAGTTAGCATCATTTAGCCTCATAGATTCATTATGATCCCGTACAAAATAAAGATTATCAAACTCTAGGGGATTATCACCGCTTAGTATCAACTTTTTTGCTTCTTCATCAAAACAGTAGGCATTCCTCTTAAAAATCTCTGTAGCAGAGACCGCCATAGGGCTATCGAGATAAATAGGTGCTCTGAGAAAGGTTTCTAAATCCTCTGTATATTCATAGTACTTATTTAACTCATAAATTAGCTCCTGCGTTCTTCCGACAGCAAAGGAGGGGATAATTACTGTACCTCCTCGTAGTATAGTAGCATTAATGACTTCCATCAGTTTTTCCATGCGTTGCTCTATGTTTTCATGGAGACGGTTGCCGTAGGTAGATTCTAAAATAAGATAATCCGCACTTTCTATTAAATCAGGGTCACGAATTAAAGGCTTGTTTTTCATACCAATGTCTCCAGAAAAAACAATTTTGACAGTGTCATCCTTTTCAGTAATCCATAATTCTATAATGGAGGAACCCAATATATGACCTGCATCTTGAAAGCGTATTGAAATACTATCGTTGAGGGTAATCTTTTGATGATAAAGGGCTGCTTCAAAGTACCTTAAACTATTCGTAGCCTCCTGGGCTGTATACAAGGGCTGTACAAGAGGTTTCCCAGCTCGTTTTGCTTTTCTGTTTTCCCATTCTGCATCAGATTCTTGAATATGACCACTATCTACCAGCATGATTTCTGCCAAGTCTTTTGTGGCTTTAGTGCAAATGATTTTTCCACGGAATCCTTCTTTTACTAACTTTGGTATCCTACCGCTATGATCGATATGGGCATGGCTCAAAAGAAGATAATCGATTTCAGCAGGGTTAAACTGAAAATCTTGAAAGTTTAAGGATTCTAGATCTTTGGTCCCTTGAAACAAACCACAGTCCAGCAAAATCTTATACTTTCCTGCAGAAATTAAAATATTGGAACCAGTAACCACTTTGGCAGCACCTAAAAATTGTATTTGCATAAGTATCTTCCTCCATTTATAATGTTTGGTTTTTAAAATATATACCCAGTTATATCTTATGCTCTCAAAATATATTTAAGGAATAGAAAGTTTATTATAGGATAAATTCTATTAAGTATACCTACTTCCTTATATTATGCTATAATTAGATGAAAATATAGTAATATATCCAATAAGAAAACGATACTATAAGGTATAATGAAGAAAAGTATTGAATAAGCCATTAACTTATAGGAGTGAGCAGATGATTTCAGATATAGATTTAATTTTTAGATTAGTTTCAGCGGCAATTTTAGGAGGATTAATAGGGCTTGAGAGAGAAGTAAACAATAGACCCGCAGGGTTTCGTACCCATATCCTAGTGACAGTAGGCTCCTGTTTAATTATGGTGCTGTCTATTTATGGTTTCGTTGGTTTTGGCCCTGAAGGAAGAGGCGGGGAACCTGCTAGATTAGCTGCCCAAGTAGTAAGTGGTATAGGATTTCTAGGAGCTGGAACCATTATGCGGGAAGGCACAAATGTAAGGGGACTTACTACTGCTGCCAGCATTTGGATCAGTGGGGGTATTGGACTAGCGATGGGAGCTGGATTTTATTTAGGGGCAGCTATTACTACAATGATAGCTTTGTTTTCTCTGGCTAGCTTAGGTGTGGTAGAAAAACGAATAGCAAGGCTAAAACGTTATTCTGAGCTAAGGATCAAGGGTATTGGCCGTCCAGGTTTTATAGGGGAAATTGGTACGGCTTTGGGAAGATTCCATATTAGTATAAAGAATATTGTGATAGAAAACGATTTTGTTCAAGAAGATCATGACCATGAATATAATATTCACCTTACTTTTTATATCAGAGTACCTGTAAAATTAAACCGTATGGAATTATATTGCTACTTAAAACAAATCAAGGGATTAGAGAGTGTGATATGGGATAATATTCAGGTGATTTTTAATAATAAAATTCTGTAAATTTGTCCTGTAAAAGGGGAGTATGTAAAATGGAGAAAATATATTTATCAGAGATAGAAAATGGAACACCCATTAATTGTGATTTGTGTAATGATAAAGGTGTGATTTTAGTAAAGAAAGGAACAAGAGTCACAGAGGAATTAAAAAAAAAGCTACAAAAAAATAACATTATTTTTTTGATAGGAAACTCTTCTCCATTTGATAATTTAGAAGACAGCATGGCGTATTTGGATGAAGTGGTGGTAAAGCAGATACAAGAAACAAAACAAGTATATAAGCAAACTTTTTATCAACTGAGCAGAGAGTTTGAGACCTTTAAAACCAGCGATCGATTAGATAAAAAAATGGTTACAGATATTGCTAAAAGCCTAGTATCCAACATAGCTACCAATCAACAAGTTTATATGAGTATTCAAGGGATTAGAAGTAAGGACATCTATACCTATCTTCATTCTATAGATGTATCTATTTTTATGATACTATTTGGAAAAAGCTTAAGTTTAGATCCTATGCAGTTAGTAAATGCAGCTACGGCTGGGATTTTGCATGATATAGGAAAAATGAAAATTCCAGACCATGTCTTGTTAAAACCCGAAAAACTCTTACCGGAAGAAATGGAAGTTATGAAAAAACATACAATCTATGGATATGAAATTTTAAAAAATCATTTAGGATATGAAGAATCTATTGCTAGGGTAGCAAAGGAGCATCATGAAAGGATGGATAAAGGAGGTTATCCTCAAGGAGTGGGGTGGGAAAATCTTCACTTGTTTTCAAAGATGACAGCCATATGTGATATTTATGATGCAATAACAGCACAGCGGGTTTATAAAAAACCGATGTTACCCCACAAAGCCACTGAATATTTGATGACAGTTGTGGGAACTCATTTAGACCAAGAACTAGTTAGAAGGTTTGTTCATAATATAGCTACATATCCATTAGGAGCAAAAGTATTGTTAAATACAGGAGAAGAAGGTATTGTGATCAGTATTAATAATAGTTTCCCTCAGCGGCCAGTGATCAAAATTATTAATACGAATAAAATTAGAGATTTATTGGTAGAATTAACAATATTTATTAAAGAGGTATTAGAGTAAAAAATTTCACAATTTATGAAATAAGCGTTAAACTATAATAAAATATATCAAGGAAGTAAGGGTTGTGATATAAGATGGGATATGGAAAAGCGTTAATATTACACGAGGAAACAGACGATCATTGGGACATAAAAAAAATACTTAGAAGATATGGACATGAAGTAATAGAAAGATCTATAGCCTCCAATATAATTGTAGAGGTACTAAGTCTTATGCCTCATATCATCATTATGGATATACAAGGGCAAGAGGGTGCATATTTAGAAGTATGCAAGCTTTTAAAAGAAGATGATAGGACCTCGGAGATCCCTTTGATGGCAGTTCTAAGGGGCAAGGCTTTCTACCAAAAACTTCAATGGATTGAATATGGTATTAATGATTATATACAGGAACCTTTTGACGAAAAAGAATTCATGTTAAAAGTAAAGAATAATTTAAAGCTATCAAGTTTACAACAAAAGCATAATAAGACGAAAAAGGCACTGAAGGAAAGTTTAGCTATCATAAACAAGCAGAAAGTGGAGCTTGAAAATAATTTAACCATGGCTTCAAAAATCCAGGAGGCACTTATTCCAAAGTCCCTTGGTAACATACCAAACTGTTCTTTTTTCTGGCACTTTCAACCTTCAGGTAAGGTAGGGGGAGATACATTTGATGTTTTTATGCTGGATGAAGACCATATGGGGCTTTATGTGATTGATGTAATGGGTCATGGGGTAGCTTCCTCTATGTTGGCAGTAGCTTTATCAGAATTTCTTATTTTAGATGTGGATAGAGGGTCACCTTTAAAGAAAAAAATTGATCGACCTCCTTATTACGAAATCATTTCACCATTAGAAGTTATAAATTATTTAAATAAGAGATTTCCTTTTACAAAATATCATCAGTACTTTACTATTTTCTACATGGTTCTAAACGTAAAAACAGGAGTACTAAAATACGTTAGGGCTGCCCATCCTTCTCCTATATTAGTGAGAGATGACGGTGAAGTGACGGAATTAGACGGATATGGAACGCCAGTGGGCTTTGAGTTTACAGAGGGCTATGAAGAAAAAACTATCTATTTAGAGTCAGGAGATCACTTAATTATCTATACAGATGGACTATTGGAATTGAAGGCAGAAAACGGAAAAACATTGGAGTACGATGGGCTTATGGAATACCTGCAAAACGAGATACAACACAGTTATCCTAATCATTATTTAACTTACAATTTAAATCAATTAGCCAAAGCACAGGAAAAATTAAAGGACGATTTATCTGTATTAGAAATGAAATGGATAAAATTTCTATAAATATTTGAAGGGAAGGTAAGGAAGAATGTTAGAAAAAAAGATAACAGTAAAAAGTGAAACAGGATTAAATGCCCGTGCTGCTAGTTTACTAGTAAGAGAGGCTACGAAATTTAAAGCTGAAAGCTATGTTATAAAGGATGGCAATGAATATAATTGTAAAAGCATCATGAATATTATGAGCATGCTTTTACGGCAGGGGGAAGAAGTGTTGCTAAAGGCAGAGGGCTCTGATGCAGAAAAGGCTCTTAAGGCCTTAGCCCATTTAATAGAAAACCCAGGAGAAAAGTAAATCATCTAGCAAAATGCTTATACAACATGAGGAAGTAGAAAAGGAAGTGTAGAAATGAAGGAAACAGTACAATCTGTAGATAGAGCATTGTCTATATTAGAAGTATTATCGGACTATGAAGAAGGCGTAGGAATTACAGAAATCAGTTCAAAAATAGACCTCCATAAAAGTACTGTCCATAGACTTCTAGTAACTTTGATTTATAAAGGATATGTAGAGCAAAATCCAAATACAAATAAGTATAGATTGACACTGAAGCTTCTAGAACTAGGCAACAAACTTATAGATAAGATGGATATCTTATCTGTAGCAAAGCCTTATTTACAACAATTAAAGGAAGTTACCAATGAAGTTGTTCATTTGGTTGTAAGAGAAGGTACGGAAATTGTTTATATAGATAAAGTAGAGTCTGACAATAAGATAAGAATGCATTCTCGTATAGGAACCAGAAGCCCTATGTATTGTACATCCGTAGGAAAGGCTATCATGGCTTATTTATCGGAGGAGGAAGTAGAGGGAATTTGGCAGGATAGTGAGATTAAAAGATTTACGCAATACACCATTACAGATTTGCAGGAAATGAAAAAAAATCTAACAAAAATCCGAGAACTGGGCTATGCTTTAGATGAAGAAGAAAATGAGCTGGGCATTCGATGTATCGGCAGTCCTATTTTTGCTCATAACGGAGAAGTATGCGGTGCTATAAGTGTATCGGGACCCACTATTCGAGTGACGAAACAAGCAATACAAAACTTTAAAAACTATATATTAGAATATAGCATGAAAATTTCCAAAGAGTTGGGTTACAGACAATAGTGTAACCCAACTTTTTTTTAGCTATAAAAGCGTAAAGTAAGTAAAAATTTAGTATTTCTATATAATAAAAAGAAAGAATGAAATATAGGAAGATAATCCATAATAAATAAGTGAAACGACAGTTTAAGTCTTTTGATATCAGGAAATTAATTTCGTATAATGAAACTATAGTTTGCATTATGAAACAATATAGAAGGTTAGGAGGGTAACGAATGATACCTAAAATAGAAACATTAAATAGAATTACAGAAGCAGGCATTGTTGCCGTTGTCAGAGCAGAGACTGGTGAAATAGCAGAAAAAATTGCTAATGCTTGTATAGAAGGTGGTATTCCAGCTATTGAAGTTACTTTTACTGTACCAGCGGCAGACAAAGTAATAACGGCGCTAAAAGAGAAGTTTACGAAAGATCAACTAATCGTGGGAGCTGGCACTGTGCTAGATAGCGAAACAGCTAGAATTGCTATTTTGGCTGGAGCAGAGTATATTGTTAGTCCATCTTTTGATTTAGAAACAGCAAAACTTTGCAATCGCTATCAAGTGCCATATATGCCTGGTTGTATGACCATTACAGAAATCGTTAAGGCTATGGAGGCTGGAGCTGATGTAATTAAGGTGTTTCCAGGAAGTGTATACGGTCCTAGCGTAATTAAAGCTATCAAGGGACCACTGCCACAATCAGTGCTGATGCCTACCGGTGGCGTGAGTTTGGACAATGTGGGTGAGTGGATTAAAAATGGTTGCGTAGCAGTAGGTGTAGGTGGAGAACTGACAGGTGGAGCTAAAACTGGAGATTATCAACAAATTACTGATATTGCTAAACAATTTGTAGAAAAAATAAAAGAAGCTAGAGGAAAATAGGAGGGATGATGATGAAAAAGGTAGTAACTCTTGGAGAAATCATGTTAAGATTGTCTACCCCAGGCTATGAAAGGTTTGTACAATCTGATAGCTTTGATGTAAATTATGGTGGTGGAGAAGCAAATGTTTGTGTATCTTTAGCAAACTATGGTTTAGACGCTAAATTTGTAACAAAAGTACCTAAGCATGAAATAGGTCAAAGTGCTATTAACGCTTTGAGAAGATTTGGTGTAGATACCAGTTATATTGCAAGAGGTGGAGATCGACTGGGCATTTATTTCTTAGAAACAGGAGCTTCTCAAAGACCATCTAAAGTCATCTATGATCGAGCACATGCGGCAATAGCTGAAGCTGATGCTTCAGATTTTAATTGGAAGGAAATCTTTAATGGTATAGACTGGTTCCACTTTACAGGTATAACACCTGCTTTAAGTGATAAGGCAGCTGCCGTTACACTAGAAGCATGTAAAGCAGCAAAAGAAATGGGTGTAACTGTTTCTGTTGACTTAAACTTTAGAAAGAAGCTTTGGACACCAGCAAAAGCTAACGAAGTAATGTCTGGCTTAATGCAATATGTTGATGTATGCATTGGTAATGAAGAAGATGCAGAAATGGTATTTGGCATTAAGGCTGCTCATACTGATATTACACAAGGTGAAATTGATCATACGGCTTATGAGGAAGTAGCGAAAAAGTTAATCGAAAGATTTGGTTTTAAATATGTTGCTTCTACATTAAGAGAAAGTTACTCTGCTTCAGATAATGGTTGGTCAGCATTATTATATGATGGTGAAAAATCTTACTTATCTAGAAAATATGATGTAAGAATTGTAGATAGAGTTGGAGGAGGAGACTCTTTTGCAAGTGGATTAATCTATGGATTGATCACAGAAATGTCATTACAAGAGGCATTAGAATTTGCTGTTGCTGCCTCTGCATTAAAGCATACAATTCCTGGAGACTTCAACCTAGTTGCTAAAGATGAAGTGGAAACTTTGGCAAAAGGTGATGCATCAGGACGAGTTCAAAGATAATATGGAAATTGTAACCTTTGGAGAATCTATGGTTCTATTTAATCCAGACACTACTGGACCATTAAGATATGTTCATAATTTTAATAAATCTATAGCAGGTGCGGAGTCTAATGTAGCTATTGCCCTTGCTAGACTAGGTCATCATGTAGGATGGTTTTCCAAAATAGGTGATGATGAGTTTGGACGCTATATAAAAGCAATCATTCGTGGTGAAGGTGTAGATGTTTCTAGAGTTGTTACTGATCCCCATAACAATACAGGACTGCTTTTTAAGGAAAGATTTGCTCACGTTAATCCGAATGTGTACTATTATAGAAAAAACTCAGCTGCTAGTAATATGGTAATAAAAGATTTGGACTTTGACTATATTAAATCCTCTAAGATTCTACATGTTACAGGTATAACTTTGGCACTATCCCCAAGTGCTAGAGAAACAGTTTTTAAAGCAGTAGAATTTGCTAAAGCGAATAATGTATTGGTATCCTTCGATCCAAATATTCGGTTGAAATTATGGCGTATAGAGGAGGCAAGACCCACCTTATTAGAGATGGCAAAACTGGCAGATATCATTTTTCCAGGTCAAGACGAAGGAAGATTGCTGCTAGGGACAGAAGATCCTAAAGAAATTGCCAGAGAATTTCTAGATATGGGCTGCAAAATTGTAGCTGTCAAGCTAGGAAAAGAAGGGTGTTATCTTGCAAAGCAAGAGGAAGATGAATTTGTTACTGGCTATATTGTTGAAAAGCCTGAAGATACTGTAGGGGCAGGAGATGGTTTTGCCGCTGGATTTTTATCAGGTGTATTGCAGAACTTTAGTTTAAGAGGATGCGGACAATTAGCCAATGCTGTTGGTGCCATGGCAACCCTAGTTAGAGGAGATATGGAAGGATTTCCAACCCTCCAACAGGTACAGAGATTTATGGGCACCGAAGAATATATAGATAGATAAGTAACCCCAAAACAAATAACCCCAAAACAAATAGACCCTATATTTTACCCTCCCCTTTAAATATAGAGGAAGAACAACAGCTTATTTACATGCATGTAAATAAGCTGTTGTAGTATGTTTTAAAAGAAAAATAAAAACAAAAGGAGAATGATGTGTATGTTGACACTAGAGCATGTTGGAATTTGTGCTAAAGATACAGAAGCTTTGAAGGACTGGTATATAAAACTATTCAATCTTAAAATTGTTTATGATAATAAAAAAGAAAAACCCACTTATTTTTTATTGATGGAAGACAATAGTATGTTGGAGATTTATCCAGCAGATCACACTACTGAAGCTGTGGGCAATAAAAATCAAGGAATAAGACATTTATCCTTTGGAACAGATAATATAGAGAAAGAGTACGAAAATCTATTAAAGCATAATGTAGAAATTATTGAAGAATTAAAGGTGAGTCCAAAGGGAATTAAGACAGCCTTTTTTAAAGATGTTGAGGGAAACATTATTCACTTCATTCAAAGACCTGAAAGTTTATATTAATCGTGTATTTTTCTTAAGGCGACAAACCAAGATTTTGTCTGTCTAATATTTAAATAATAGTTTGGATTGTGCAATAATTTAATAATAGTAGTAAAAATTATTAGAGAAACTACATAAGTTGAGTTAATAACTATACGCAAATGTTTTTTTGTTGTCCAGTGCATTGTATGTTATTTTAGTGTGAATAACACACAGTGAGGGCATTAAGAAAAATATGTTTAAGTGTATTTAAATTTATCACGATAAAAGGACTTGCTTCGTAAATATACAAAGTAGGTTCTTTTGTTTTTTGTATACTAAGTGTATCCAACCAGTATTTAAAAGGGAAAGGTATGACAAGTAGGAATCGATGAAGAAAAAAAACTATTAAAAAAGAACTTTGTATACAACTTATAATACAAGTTACAAAATTGCAAATTATTAAAAAAATAAATAATATCTTTGAAATTTACGGTTTGCAGGGTAAAAAAGCAGTTTTAAAAAAACAAAAAAATCATTGACAAGGATAAAACTCTTATATATAATCAAACTAAATCATATGTTGTCCGACAAGTTGCGGAGGAAGTGAAAAACTTGGAAAAGAAAAAAATTAATACTAGTGAAATCGTATACAGAGCCATCGAAGAAAAGATTTATAATAAGGAATGGACAAGTGGGATGAAGATAGCATCAGAAAATCAGCTATCTCAAGATCTAGGAGTCAGTAGGATGTCTGTGCGAGAGGCTATTGAAAAAATGGTGGCTTTAAACATTCTCACCAAAAGACAAGGGGAAGGAACCTTTGTAAATGAGCTTTCGCCCTCCATCTATTTAAACAGTCTTGTACCTATGATTTTGCTTGATAAAGACAACTTGTTAGATGTACTAGAGTTTAGAGAAGTGATAGAAGCAGACACTGCTAGACTTTGTGCGGAAAGATGTGACGATCATACCATTAAAGTATTGGAAGAATGTTACCAAATCATGTATGACAACAATGATACATCTGAGGATTTTGCAAATGCTGATTATCAATTTCATATGGAAATTGCAAAAGCCAGTAAAAATTCTTTAATTATCAAAGTCAACAGTATTTTGACAGATATTTGGAAATTTCAGCAGAATGAAATTAACCGATGCTTGGGTCCAGAGCGAGGTGTTAGAGAACATAAAAAAATATTAGATGCCATCAAGGAAAGAGATTCTGAACTAGCAGCACTTTATATGAAAAGGCATGTACAAAGGACTAAAAACGACATTTTAGCTATTGTTATGAAGGAAAAGGAAATGAAAAAAAACATTTAAATATATAAGAAGAGGTGAGTGTATGAAGAACTTAACAGTGAAGTTTCCGAATTATGCCATCCAAGAAAACGTTTTACCTACAGTAGGAAGTGTATTAAAAGACTATGGAAAACGTGTATTGGTAGTAGGAGGAAAAACTGCATTAGAAAAAACTACCCAACAGTTGAAGGCATCTTTTGCAAACAACAATATAGATGTTATCGATTTCCTTTGGTACGGTGGAGAGTGTACCTTTGCTAATATCGATAGTATTGCAGAAAAGGCTAAAGCAGAAAAAGCAGACATGATTGTAGGGGTAGGTGGCGGCAAAGCAATTGATACTGCAAAAGCTGCTGCTGAAAAAGCAGATCTTCTGTCTTTTACAATACCAACCATTGCCGCAACCTGTGCAGCTACCACTCCCTTATCTATCGTGTATACAGAAAAGGGAGATTTCGAAGCGTTATTTCAACTAAGTCAGCCGCCTGTGCATATTTTCATGGATAGCGGGGTTATTGCAGATGCTCCTACAAAGTATCTTTGGGCAGGTATTGGAGATACTATAGCAAAGTACTATGAAGTAGGTATTACCACAAGAAGCAAAAAATTATCCCACAGTGCAACCATGGGTAAATCCATTAGTATCATGTGTGTAGAACCACTAATTGAGTATGGAAAAAAGGCATTGTTGGATAGTGAAAATAAAATAGCTTCCTATGAGTTAGAGCAAATCATTCTAAATAATATTATAAGCACTGGAATTGTAGCTATGCTGGTGGGGGATGAAAATAACGGAGCCATCGCTCATGGCTTATTTTATGGATTTACCTTATTAGAAGAGATAGAAAAGCATCATCTTCATGGTGAGGTTGTGGCTTATGGAGTTTTAGTACTGCTGGCAGTAGATCATCAGGAAAAGGAGCTAGAGAAGCTTCTGTCCTTCTATAAAGAGGTGAAATTACCAACCTGTTTAGAACATATTGATGTAAAGAATGATAGAAACTATTTAGAGAATGTCTTAGAAAAAGCAGTAAATGCTCCAGATATGAAAAAAACACCGTATGTTGTAACGAAAGATATGTTGTTTGAAGCGATGCAAAAGCTTGAAGAAAAAAGCTTAGCACCTAAGTGTTAGTGTTCTTTATGCTATGAAATAGTATAAAGTCATTATATAATAAAAACTAAAATCATGAGGGGGAAAAATTCATGAAAAAAATGAAAAAGTTAGTTGTAGTAATGCTAGTCTTATCATTGATTGTAGCAATGGTTGGATGCAGCAGTGCTCCATCAGGGGATTCACAAGGTGGTGCTGGTGGAGACCAAGAAAAGTATGTAATTCGTGCAGGAATTGGTCTTAATGATCAACATCCACAGTTCAAAGGTTTAGAAGTTTTTAAAGAGTATGTAGAAAGAGAAAGTAACGGAAGAATTGAAGTTCAGTTATTCCATAGTAGTCAATTAGGAGACGATATTCAAATGATGGAAGCTTTACAGTTAGGAAGCCAAGAAGTTACATGTCCTTCCTCTGCACCTATCACTTCTATCGACAAAAGATTTATGATCTTCGACTTACCATTCTTATTCCCAACTGAAGAAGTTGCTTCAGATTTTGTTGATGGACCTCTTGGACAAGAATTATTAGATGGTTTAGAAGAGCATGGATTAGTAGGTTTAGCTTATTGGGAAAATGGATACCGTCATTTAACCAACAATGTAAGAGAAGTACAAACACCTGCTGATATGAATGGTTTAAAAATCAGAACAATGGAAAACCAAGTACACTTAGATTTCTTTAGAGCTTTAGGAGCAAATCCAACACCAATGCCTTTTGGTGAGTTATTTACAGCAATGCAACAAGGGGTTGTAGATGGACAAGAAAACCCAGTACCAACAATTTATCTACAAAACTATCCAGAAGTACAAAAATATACAACATTAACAGGTCATGTTTACAGTCCTTTCGTATTATTAATGAGTAAAATATTCTGGGATGGACTACCAGCAGACCTACAAGAAGTTGTAGAAGATGGTGCTTTAGTGGCTAGAGACGAACAAAGAAGAATCAGCCGTGAGTACACAGAAGAGTTAACTGAAGGATTAAGAGAAGCAGGAATGACTGTAACAGAATTAACACCAGAGCAACAAAGAGCTTTCCAAGAAGCTACAAGCTCTACTGTAGAGAAATTTAGAAATGAAATTGGAGCAGAGTACGTAGAAGAAGTATTAGCAGAAATTGAGCGTTTATCAAATAGATAGTCTAAAAAATCAAGTCATATAGGCTCAAAAACTGTATAGAAAATTTAAAAAGGAGTTTAAATAACATATTTAAACTCCTTTTTGATAGAAAAAGAAAAGACAGTCCCCTAGGGAAATCAATAATTGTTCAGAGTATAAAGGAGGCAAGGAATCATGGAAATGTTAAAGCGTATTCCAAAGGGCTTATCAACACTTAACAGATACATCAGCTATTTATTCAAAATAATGATTGCCCTAGGATTAGCTGTAATGGTAGGCATCGTTTTTTATTCTGTAATTAGTCGTAACTACTTAAATGCGTCTATTGCATGGTCAGAGGAATTATCTAGAATTATGTTTGTTTGGATGGTTTTTAATGGTGCAGTGTTAGGTTTATATTATAAAGAGCATTTAGGGTTAGATATAGTAGTAACCCGCTTAAAACCTCATCAGCAATTAATTTTTGAAATTATTTCATGGATTTTAATTATATTTGTTACAAGGGCAATGATTTTAGGCGGTCATAGAATTGTATATACCATCAGAAATGCCAGAACACCTGCACTAGGGTTACCAACGAATATTAAGTATATGCCAGTAGTAGTGGCAGGATATGCTATGATTTTGATTGCTATCGAGAACTTATTAAATAGTATTGTTGGATTAGTAGAGCATTTTACAAAGAAAAAGGTAAAGGAGGAATAAACAATGGATATGCTTATCATCTTTTTAGTAGCACTCTTTGGGTTTTTATTAATTGGCGTTCCTGTAGCCTTCTGCTTGGGCTTGGCAGCACTGGTTATGATGGGAATCCAAAACTTTGGATATGATATTTTGGTGCAAAAAATGGTAGGTGGTATAGATAGTTTTCCTCTACTGGCAGTACCTTTTTTCATGTTGGCTGGAGAAATTATGAACTCCGGCGGGATTGCAAAACGGATTATAAATTTATCTAATTCATTGGTAGGCCACATCACTGGGGGTCTAGGGTTAGTAAACATAGTAGCCAGTATGTTTTTTGGAGGTATTTCTGGTTCTTCTGTAGCGGATACAGCTGCTATTGGTGGGCTTTTGATTCCTGCTATGAAGGAAGATGGCTATGATGCTGATTTTTCTGCTGCTGTAACAGCTTCTTCAGCTACTATGGGTATCGTTATCCCTCCTAGTATTCCTATGATTTTATTTGGTCTAATTGGTGGTACCTCTGTAGTAAGAATGTTTTTAGGCGGAATCATTCCTGGGATTTTAATAGGTTTTTCTCTATTGACATTGACTTTTATCATATCAAAAAAGAGAAACTATCCTAAAGGGGATAAATTCTCTATTGTAAGAGTATTTAAGGCTTTAAAGGAATCGATTTGGGCAGTGTTTCTACCGGTAATTATTATAGGTGGTATCATTTCTGGATACTTCACCCCTACTGAAGCAGCGGTTGTATCAGTAGTATACGCACTTATTGTTTCTCTTTTTGTCTATAAAGAAATGAGTGTCAGGGACTTACCAAGAATTTTAATTGATACTGGAAAGACAACTGGAATTGTTATGTTAGTAGCAGGAACAGCTATGGTTGTTGCCTGGTTATTAACAGTTGTAAGAATACCACAAAGTATTGCTACTACAATTTTATCGATTTCGGACAATCCATTGATTGTATTATTGATTATTAACTTCTTCTTGCTTTTAGTAGGAAGTGTTATGGACTTGACACCAGCATTGTTGATCTTAACGCCGGTTTTATTACCAGTAGCTACAGCCGTAGGGATTGACCCCGTATTTTTTGGTGTTATGATGGTAATTAACTTAGGAATTGGTCTGGTAACTCCGCCGGTTGGTACAATACTTTATATCTCCTGTGGTATTGCTAAGATTTCATTAGAAAAGATTACCAAGGCTATGCTTCCTTTCTTAGCAACACAAGTAGCAATTTTATTGTTAATTATTCTATTCCCTCAATTGGTTCTATGGATTCCAAATACACTGAGGTAATAGACTTGTTTTAGAAAATATCAGTGCTTGTATAGATCTGAGACAGTATACTTGCACTTTAATATATTAAGGTCTGCTTTGTAGTCTTTAGATATGTTTTCTAACGAATATAAAACTGTAGACCCTTTATATTAACGCTAAAAGCATATATATATATAAACTTTTTAGTTTATAGAATTAAAGGAGGGCTAGAGATGCTGAAAAGTCAAAAAATGAGAAATGTTGCAGTGGAAATGGACTCCCTCAAAATGGGAATGGGATGGACAGCTGATGATTTGGAAAAACCTCAGGTTTTTCTGCAAAGCACTTGGGGAGACAGTCACCCTGGAAGCGTTCATTTAAATAAATTAGTTTTTGCGGCAGAAGAAAAACTGAGTCTTTTAGGGGCAAAAGCCGCCAAGTATACAACAACAGACATTTGCGACGGTATTGCTCAAGGGCATGATGGTATGAACTATTCACTGCTTTCAAGAGAAGTGATTGCAAGCATGATTGAAATACAAGCTACTGCTACACCTTTTGATGGAGGCTTGTTTATATGCAGTTGTGATAAAGGAGTACCTGCCCATTTGAAGGCAGTGGCACGTCTTAATATGCCTTCAATTGTTGTGACAGGAGGGGTAATGAAGGCAGGACCTAATATGTTGACATTAGAGCAGATAGGGACATATAGTGCTCTATTGAAACGTGGAGAAATGACAGAAGCTGCTTTTAAAGAAAAACAGCATACAGCTTGTCCTACCTGTGGTGCCTGTGCCTTTATGGGAACTGCTGCTACGATGCAGGTAATGGCAGAAGCTTTGGGACTGGCTTTACCAGGAACTTCCTTAATGCCGGCTACCATCGAAGAAATGCAGGAAGTTGCTAAAAAAGCAGGGGCACAGTTATTAGAACTTATAAAGCAAGACCTAAAACCTTCTGATATTTTAACGATGAAGGCCTTTGAAAATGCTATTATGGTGCATGCTGCTATTGCTGGATCAACCAATACTTTACTTCATTTACCAACGATAGCCCATGAGGTGGGAATCGATTTAGATCCACAACTATTTGACGATATTCATAGAAAAGTTCCTTACCTCGTAAATATTCGCCCAAGTGGTACCTTCCCAGCAGAATACTTCTGGTATGCAGGAGGATTACCAGCAGTAATGGAAGAAATTAAAGATTTCCTACACTTAGACGTAATAACAATAACCGGTAAGACTTTGGGAGAAAATCTAAAAGATCTAAGAGAAAGCGGTTTCTTTGAAAGAAGTGAAAAGTACCTAGAAGGTTTCGGCTTAAAGCGTGAAGAAATAATTAGGTGTATAAGTAATCCTATCCAAAAAGAGGGTGCTGTTGCTATATTAAAGGGGAATTTAGCCCCTGAGGGAGCAGTGGTAAAACATTCTGCTGTAGCAAAAGAAATGCTACAGGCAACGTTAAGTGCTAGACCATTTGATTCAGAGGAAGATGCCTTCGAAGCGGTGGTAAACAAAACAATTAAACCTGGGGATGCAGTGTTTATCAGATATGAGGGACCTAAGGGTTCTGGTATGCCAGAAATGTTTTATACAACAGAAGCTATCGTTTCAGACCCTGAGCTAGTATCTTCAATTGCCCTAATCACTGATGGTAGATACTCTGGTGCTACGAGAGGACCTGCTATTGGACATGTTTCTCCAGAGGCGGTTGAAGGGGGACCTATAGCACTGGTGGAGGAAGGGGATTTAATAAGAATTGATATCCCTAATAGACTCATAGAGATTGTTGGTGTGAAGGGTGAAGAAAAAAGTAAAGAAGAAATGAATACGATATTAGCGGAAAGAAAAAAACATTGGCAAAAACCAGTGCTGAAACAAAAAAGCGGAATTTTAGGGATTTATAGCAAATTAGCTGTTTCTCCAATGAAGGGTGCTTATATGGAATAGCCAATTAGTAGCCTATCTTTGTATAGGCTACTTCCTATATATATATAAGGAGGATTTATCATGAAGATAACAAAGTTTGAATTATTTCAAGTTCCACCAAGGTGGTTGTTTCTAAAGATAGAAACTGATGAAGGAATTACTGGGTGGGGGGAGCCTGTTATAGAAGGTAGAGCCCATACGGTAAAGGCTGCGGTGGAGGAATTGAGCGAATACCTTATAGGAAAGGACCCTTTAAAGATTGAAGACCATTGGCAAGTCCTGTATAGAGCAGGCTTCTATAGAGGGGGTCCTATCTTGATGAGTGCTATCTCTGGTATTGATCAGGCATTATGGGATATAAAAGGAAAGTTTTATAATGCACCTGTTTATGATTTGCTAGGGGGGGCTTGTAGAGATAAAATCAAGGTCTACTCTTGGATCGGTGGAGACAGACCTAGTGATGTGGCGCAGGCTGCACTAGAAAAAAAACAACAGGGTTTTACTGCTATTAAAATGAATGGGACTGAAGAGCTTCAGTATATTGATTCCTACGATAAAATAGATGAAGTTGTAGAAAGAGTAGCTGCCATTAGAAAGGTGGTAGGAAAAAGCTTTGGTATTGGCGTAGATTTTCATGGCAGAGTCCATAAACCAATGGCCAAAGTTCTAGCAAAAGCATTAGAACCTTATCAACTCATGTTTATTGAAGAACCAGTGTTAACTGAAAATCTAGAAGCCTTAAGGGAAATTGCAAATCATACTTCTACACCAATTGCAACAGGAGAGAGAATGTATAGCCGTTGGGACTTTAAACATATTTTATCTGAGGGTTATGTAGATATTATACAACCAGATCTTTCCCATGCAGGTGGTATTACAGAATGTAGAAAAATTGCCACTATGGCAGAAGCTTATGATGTTGCTTTAGCTCCCCATTGCCCACTAGGTCCTATAGCCTTAGCATCTTGTCTCCAGGTAGATGCCTGCAGTCATAATGCTTTTATTCAGGAACAAAGCTTAGGTATCCATTATAACCAAGGCAACGACATATTAGATTATCTAAAGGACAAAACTGTGTTTAAATACGATAAGGGCTATGTGGAGATGCCAAAGGGACCAGGACTAGGAATAGAGATCGACGAAGCGAAGGTAAGACAAGCAGCTAGAGAAGGTCATAACTGGAAGAACCCTGTTTGGAGACATAAAGATGGTAGTGTTGCTGAATGGTAGTTGAATCAACTTATTAGGAGGAAGACATATGGGTAATTTAATACAACAAAAACTAACGCAAGGACAATCTGTGTTGGGACCCTTTATGAAGCTACCCAGTCCAGCAGTGGTGGAAATTATGGGCTTAGCTGGTTTTGACTATGTTATTATTGACTGTGAACATGGTCCTTTAAATGTCCTTCAAGCAGAAGAGATGGTTAGAGCTGCAGAATTGACAGGTATATCACCAGTAATTAGGGTGTCTGATAAAGACCCGGTGATGATTTCTAGGGCTTTAGATATAGGGGCAGCTGCTGTACAAGTACCTCAAATCTGTTGCAAAAAAGATGCGGAAGATGTGGTGAAGGCAGCAAAGTTTGCTCCTATAGGTGAAAGAGGAGTTTGCAGATATGTGAGGGCGGCCAAATACACTGCTATAGAAAAACAGGAGTACTTTCAAAAGGCTAACAAAGAAACTATGGTGATTATCCATATTGAGGGAGAAGAAGGGGTAACCAATATTGACGAGATTCTAACTGTAAAGGGTATTGATGTTATTTTCCTAGGACCCTACGATTTGTCTCAATCCCTAGGTTTACCAGGGCAAGTAGACCATCCTAAAGTGGTAGAGAAGATGAAGGAAGTAGCAAAGAAGGCAAAGGAAAAAAATATAGCTGTAGGAACCTTTGTTGATCACACAGATGCGGCAGCTAAGTGGATGGAACTAGGTGTTCAGTACATCTCTTATTCTGTGGATGTAGGTATTCTTTATGAAAAGTGTAGAGAGGTAGTCCAGCAAATGAAGACGAAGTAACAAAAAAATAGATTATAAAAAACTAAAATATAAAGACTGTTGAAAATCCTTCAAGTTCCATGCTAAATAAAAATGAAGGATTTTTAACAGTGAAAAATCTTGTATTGTATTTGCTTTTGTATAACCAATAGGAAAGTATAAACTTTATAAGTTGTGGATAAGTTATAATTTCCGTTACTAGTTTCAACAAAGGCATCCTTTAAATCTTCCAAAGGAAGACTTTGTTCCATTTAAAAAATTTTAGCAAGAGCTAATAAATTGCGATATTGCTGATCATGCTATTCAGGTGTATAATTTCTGTATACTGAATACTTATTTTAAAAGGAGATGCATGATAAAGCATGAAAAGCCACGATTTCAAGAAATATTTGACAAAAAGTGTACTGGGTTTAGAGGTGTTGTTGGCATTAGGTTTAACGATCGGCATTATTATTGGTTTGGTGGATATTGTAAAGTATATAGGTTATATCCTCCATACAGACATTGGTCATACCTATGAAGTATTTAAAAAGTTTCTTGGTTTTACGTTATTATTAGTAGTAGGTATAGAGTTAGTGCTTATGTTATTATCACACTCTACAAGTGCTATACTGGAACTGATTTTATTTGCTATTGCAAGGAAAATGTTGATTTATAGTGAGACTATGTTGGATTTAGTGCTGGGGACAATTGCTATAGCAGGAGTATTTTTGATACGTAAATACTTAATGACAAATAAAAAATTTGTAAATGAAGAAGGAAGAGTAATTTCGGCGGGGGAATATGTTCATGATGTAAATTTTGATACAGGGTTGCATATTCCTGAAAATAAAGGCAATACCATTGGTGGTTTAGTGTGTAACCTTTCAGAGGAAAGTGCTACACCTGTGGAAGAGGGAGCAGAATATGAGGCTGGAAATATTATAATTAAAATTGTAAAAATGAAGGATGGACTTATTGAAAAAGTACTGCTAAAGGAAAACAAAGAAATGCAAAAACAAAAAGGATAATGGGTGGGGACTTAGTTTGCTAAGTCCCTGATTATTTTGTATAAAATGAATACTTATAACTGGAGTAAGCTGAGAGAAAAAAGGTAATGATAGACATAGAGGGAAATACTTAAAAAACTCCTTTAACAAATGGGAAAATATGAAATAAAATGTATAAATATTAAAATCCAAGTAAAGTTTTTTATTTACAAATCCACATTGTTCATGTATAATGTATACTAAAATTCAAATATTGTTTTTAGACTTCGTCATAGTACGAATGAAAATAAAGTTTAAACTAAAATTATTCGCACAAAAGAAGGAGGAGGTATGGTTATGCAGAAGAAGGTAGAAGAACTATTAGAAGAAGCAATTATTTATTCATTACCTAGTTGGACCCATAATAAAGAAGTTTTAACAAAGGTTCTAGAGGCACATCCTAATATTCAATTTGTATCTGTGGTGGCAGTGGACTTAGGAGGAAATGATACTGATGAGAAGATTCCGGTCTCTTTGTTTCTAGAAGATATGGAAGAGTTTTTAAGTGTAGGGGTTCAAACAGATGGTTCTAGTGTTATGCTTCAGGGGATTGCTACCCTTAACAACGCTAAGGTTGATTTAATTCCGGACCTTGATGTAAACTGGTTTGTAGATTATAATTATGACCATTTATATGAAGGCAATGGACTACCTATAGGTACTTTAAGAATACCAGCATTTTTGGAGCATGACGGTAAGCGAGTAGATTCTAGATCTGTCCTAAAAAGAACAGCAGACTATTTTGCAGTACAAGTACAAAAACTTCTAAAGAAACATCCTCATCTATTAAAGGAACTAAATATTGACTCACCTGATGAGGTGGCGGAAGTAGCATTGACTACAGCTACAGAACTAGAGTTTTGGGTAAAGACTCCTGAGGACTATGCAGATGAAGAAAAACTGTCTACTTCTCAGATGCTAAAGGAGCAGTACTGGAAGAGAACAAAAGGCAGTGTAAGAACTGCTTTAGAGGAAACCATCATGTTAATGGATAAATACGGATTTGTGCCAGAGATGGGTCATAAAGAAGTAGGAGGCATTACAGCGAAGATCGGGGTTACTGGAAAACTAAATCATGTTATGGAGCAGTTGGAGATAGACTGGAAGTATAGTACAGCACTACAGTGTGCTGATAATGAACTTTTTATTAGAGAGCTGATAGAAGAAATATTTGAAAATCATGGTTTAGAAGTAACCTTTCTAGCCAAGCCCATTGAAGGGGTGGCAGGAAGTGGTAAGCATACCCATATGGGGGCAGGATTAAAACTGAAAAATGGTAAATACATCAACCTATTTGCACCGAAGGATATGCATGCCAGTTATATAAATTCAATAGGCTGGGGAGCTTTGATGGGATTATTGAAAAATTACGAAGTAGTAAATCCATTTGTAACCTCCACCAATGATGCATTTAATCGATTAAAACCTGGTTTCGAGGCACCGATATGCATTGTAGGATCTGTAGGTCATACCCCAGAAACGCCTTCTAGAAACCGTACTGTATTAGTAGGATTAGTGAGGGATACCAATAATTCTTTAGCCACTAGATTCGAATTAAGAGCACCTAATCCAACAACCAATGCATACTTATGTATTGCTGCTTCCTATCAAGCTATGTTAGATGGTATTGAAGCTGCAGCAGAAAGCAAAATGGATGATCATCAATTGCAAGCAGAGTTTTCTAAAAAAGCTGGGGAAGAAAAACTTTACTTAGAGAAGGATAGAGCTTATCGCAGCGAAGAGGATGTTTTTGAAGATTTTACAGAAGAAGAAAGAAACCACCTGTTTGCTAAGCCGCCAGCTACCGTATGGGAAAACTTAAAGGGACTTGAAAACTATCCGGACAAAAAGAAAGTATTGTTTGAAGGAGAAGTGTTTAGTGAAGAGATTGTTAATTCCTATAGAATATCTATTTTAGATCAATGGGTTAAGGAACTGACAGGAAGAATTATTGTAGATAACATGGCACTGGTAAGAAACTGTAAAAAGTTGCATGGTGCTGATAATGTTACAGATTTAGATGTAGTAAATTGGGAAAAAATGAATGCCCTTAGAAACTATTTAATGAAGGATAGTTTAGAAAGAAAGTCGCTGTTTACCCAGATTAGGGAGGCGGTTGAAGACAAGGATTTTGATTTAGTATCAAATTTACAGTTAGAAATGATGGAAAAAGTCAGCTGCCTAAAACAGTTATATGTTATCTATAGAAGAAATCTTTTAGAGGAAGTAAATGGGTATTATGAGCACTATAGAATGTAATAAATTCTTTTAGATAAAAAAATCTTGTCATCAGGACAAGATTTTTTTATTGGCAAAAACACTGTTTTTTACCATTTTTTTGGGGTATAATGAAGACAATATCCAAATTTATGTAATTTAACTATATTAAAATAAGGAGTGGAGAATATGGATTTAAAAAATGTACAAAACAAAATGAAAAGTTTAAAATTACTTCTAGACCCTAAAGCAGCGGCTAAGGAAAAAAGAGAAGAAAAGAAAAGGACTATGAAGAAGGGGATGGCATTAGGGGCATTTTTTGGAGGACTAGCTGGTATATTTTTAGCACCAGATACTGGAGAAAATACTAGAAGAAAAACGAAGGAAGAATTAGAAAAAATAAAAGAAAGCCTTGAAACCAATATAGCGGAAGGAAAGGAAAAACTAGAAGTAAACTTAGAAGAAGGCAAAGAAAAAATCATAGAACTTTACGAAGATAAAAAAGAAGTAATTCACCAAACTTTTTCTACACTAAAGGAAAAAATAAAACCTTATGATGAACCTAATACAGTCGAGGAAGAAGAACTAGATATGGAAGAAGAACTTGGATTGGTGAAGGAAGAAGCATAGCAACTATAAAGAAAATACAAGAGACAAGGTGGGAAAAAAATGGATTCAACCATTACCATTACCCTAGGGCAGTTATTTAACTTTTTGTTTGCTCTACTAGGCATTGCATTACTAATAATTCTTTTTATTTTGCTCTATAAGATTTATGAGACTTTAAAGCAAGTAAAAGAAATCTTAACACAAAATGAAGAAAATATCGACGAGACCCTGGAGAGGATACCGAAGGTTCTTCATAATATAGAAGAAATTAGTGGTGTTGTAAATGAAGAAGTGAAAAATTTTCAGGGGGTTGTAAGAAATATAGAGGAAACAGTAGAATACACAGCTTCTGCAGCTCAGGGGATTAATGAAGATATTCTAGAACCTATTCGAGATATTTTTCAAATTCTTTCATTGATAGGAGAGGTGTTTCCTAGAAAAAAGAAAAAAAGCTGGTTTAAGAAATAAGTCATAGGTGTTAACCTAATACAGTTATTACCAAAATTCTCTCTAGCTGTCGTCCTGAAGGTAGCGAAGGATCTAGGAGTAATGAAGGATGACAAATTATGGTTTAAGTTAACGCTAATGAGAAATAAATATAATAGGAAAACGTAGGTCAAAAATGACTTGCGTTTTTTTTATGAAAAAAGATAAAAAACAATTGAATATTTATAAGAAGTTATGTATAATTAATAAAAATGAATAAATATTCCTTGATTATTATAAATATAATGATATAAATACAGAGAATAAGAGGTGACAATATGATTAAAGTTGGAATTCTAGGAGCAACAGGATATGTTGGAGCAGAACTTACAAGGTTGCTTTCACAACATTCGGAAGTAGAAATTATGTTTTTAGATTCTAGGAGCTATGCTTCTATGGCCTATAGTAAGGTTTACAGTAACTTCAAAGATATTGTGGAGGATCAGTGTACTTCTATTAACCTAGAAGAGGACTTGGAGAATATAGATTTATTATTCTGTGCTTTACCTCATGGTTTAAGTCAAAAAGCAGTAAAAAAGATTGTGGAAAAGAAAAAAAAGGTTGTAGATCTTTCAGCAGACTTTAGAATAAAAAGCGTTGCAACTTATGAAAAGTGGTACGGTGTAGAGCATGAAGCAGTAAAAGAACTAGAGAAAGCGGTATATGGATTGAGTGAAATATATAGCCATGAAATTGCTAAAGCAGATTTAGTATCAAACCCAGGCTGTTATCCTACCAGCATTTTACTTCCTTTATATCCCTTACTGAAGGAAAAAATAATTTCTACAGATGCCATCATTATTGATGCAAAATCAGGAGTTTCAGGGGCAGGTCGGACACCGGGAGATGGGAACTTGTTTGCCCAGTGTAATGAGAATCTAAAAGCTTATGGTATAGGTACCCATCGGCACACTCCTGAGATAGAACAAGAACTGTCTATAGCGGCTGGTGAAGAGGTAACAGTACAATTTACTCCTCACTTAATTCCTATGACTAGGGGGATTTTAAGTACGATTTATGCACCGAATAAAAAGACAGTGAGTCAACAAGAAGTAAAAGAGATTTATAAAACCTATTATCAACATCAACCTTTTATAAGGCTGTTAGAGGACAATGAATATCCTCAGACAAAAGCAGTGTATGCTTCTAATTACTGTGATATTGGTTTAAAGGTAGACCCTAGAACAAACAATATTATTATTGTCAGTGTAATAGATAATTTAGTAAAAGGGGCTGCTGGGCAGGCGGTTCAAAACATGAATCTAATGTTTGGATTGCCTCAAGAAAAAGGATTACAACAGCCGCCTATATGGCCATAAGAGAAATGGAGGAGATGACAGTGAAAAATTTTGAAGTATTTAATGGAGATATTACTTCACCTAAGGGTTTTCAAGCCAGTGGGGTGCATATAGGGATTAAGAAAAAGAAAAAGGATATGACATTAATCGCCAGCGATGTTTTAGCAGAGGCAGCAGGGGTTTTTACCACCAATAAAGTTTGTGCAGCACCTGTACTGGTTTCAAAGGAAAATATAAAAGCAGGAAAAATACAAGCCGTTATTGTAAACAGTGGTAATGCCAATGCCTGTACAGGAGAAGAAGGCTATGAAAATGCATTAAAGATGACAAAAGTTACAGCAGAGGCACTGCATATAGATCCTAGCCATGTTATAGTAGCTTCTACTGGAATTATAGGCGTTCCTTTACCAATGGATACAATCCTGCCAGGGATCAAAAAGGCAGCAAAGGCTTTAAGTCCTGATGGGGGAGAAGCAGCGGCAGAGGCAATTCTTACTACGGATACGATAGACAAAAAGATTGCAGTAGAGGTAGAAATAGATGGTAAAAAGGTGACGATAGGTGGCATAGCTAAGGGTTCTGGAATGATCCACCCTAATATGGCAACCATGCTTTCCTTTATAACTACAGATGCAAAAGTAGAAGGGGAATTCCTACAGGAATTACTGAAAACAACCTCAGATAAGACCTACAATATGATTACAGTAGACGGTGATACCAGCACCAATGACATGGTTTGTGTTATGGCTAATGGAATGGCAAAAAACACAGCATTAAATCAAGAGCATCCTGAAGCACAAAAATTTATAGAAGCCTTTTATTATGTAAATGAATATTTAGCGAAAAAGATTGTACAGGATGGAGAAGGGGCGACAAAGTTCATAGAAGTAGAAGTCATCAATAGTAGATCCTTTAAAGAGGCACAGACGGTGGCAAAGAGTATTTTAAGCTCGAATCTAGTAAAGACTGCTTTCTTTGGTGAGGACGGTAACTGGGGACGAATTCTATGCAGCATAGGTTATTCAGGTGCAGAATTTGAAGTAAATGAAATAGAGGTTTTTTTAGGCAACAAAGACAAGATGATAAAAATTGTAGAAAACGGTCAGGGAACTGGCTTTAGTGAAGAAGTAATGGAGAAGCTTTTGAAAAGCAAGAAACTAAAAATTATGGTTGATCTAAAAACAGGAACAGAAAGTGCAAAAGGTTGGGGCTGTGACCTATCCTATGACTATGTAAAGATCAACGGAGCTTATAGAACTTAGGGGGAAAAAAGAAATGAAGTTATCGCCATGTCAGAAAGCAGATATTTTAATAGAGAGTTTACCATATATTAAAGCCTTTCACAACCAAACGGTTGTTATAAAATACGGTGGCAATGCTATGATTAACAACGAATTAAAACAAACGGTAATAAAGGATATTGTACTAATGAAGTATGTAGGAATGAATCCGGTGGTTGTTCATGGAGGAGGACCTGAAATAACTGAGATGATGCAAAAACTTGGAAAAGAACCTCAGTTTGTAGACGGTCTTAGGGTAACAGACCAAGAGACTATGGATATTACGGAAATGATTCTATTAGGAAAAATTAACCGCCAAATTGTTTCTCTAATCAATGGTAATGGTGTAAAGGCAATAGGTATCAGTGGCAAAGATGGAAACATGATTTTAGCAAAACAAAGAAACCCTAAGCTAGGTTTAGTGGGGGAGATAGAAAATATTGATATTAGTCTAATCAATACTATAACAGATAATGGTTACGTTCCTGTAATCTCTCCCATTGGTTGTGGAAGTCAAGGGGAAACTTATAATATTAATGCTGACGAAGTGGCAGGGAGAGTTGCAGCAGCCCTAGGTGCAAAAAAGCTAATGCTGATTACAGATGTAAAAGGCGTGATGAGGGATCAAAATGATAGCAACTCTATTATATCTCATATTAAAACCAAGGAAATAAGAAGATATATTGAAAGTGAAATTATAAGCGGTGGCATGATACCAAAGGTGCAGTGTTGTTTTGATGCAGTAACCAATGGTGTAGAAAGAGCACATATCATCGACGGAAGAAAACCCCACTCTATTTTACTAGAGATCTTTACAAATGAGGGAATCGGAACGATGATTACAAACTAAAGGAGGGAATGGCAATGATAGAAACAATTGTTCAAGAGGGAAATCAATATATAATGAATACTTATAAGCGTGTACCAGTAGCTTTTGTAGAGGGAAATGGTTGTTACTTAAGGGATACGGAAGGACAAAAATATTTAGATATGATCGGTGGACTAGGCGCTTGCGGCCTAGGCCACAACCACCCTGTAGTGACAAAGGCAATTCAGCAGCAAGCAGAAAAGTTGATTCATGTATCGAATATTTACTGGATTAAGGAGCAAGTAGAGCTAGCAAAGCTTCTAGTAGAAAACTCTTTTGGAGATAAAGCTTTTTTCTGTAATAGTGGGGCAGAGGCAAACGAAGCAGCTATCAAATTGGCTAGAAAATATGCTTATAAGAAGTACGGAGAAAATAGAAATGAGATCATTGCCATGACTTCTTCTTTCCACGGAAGAACCCTTGGCACATTAAGTGTTACCCATAATAAAAAGTATCAAGAAGGCTATGGACCGATACCAACAGGATTTAAATTTTCAAATTTTAACGACATAAATTGCCTGAAAAGTATGATTAATGAAAATACTTGTGGAATTATCATGGAACCAATTCAAGGTGAAGGTGGTGTCACTGCTTCGGAGGTAGCCTTTATTAAGGAAGTAAAGGCATTATGTGAAGAAAAAGACCTTGTACTGATCTTTGACGAAGTGCAATGTGGCATAGCAAGAACTGGCAAGTTATTTGCCCATGAAAACTATGGTATTGAACCAGATATTATGACCTTAGCAAAAGCTTTAGGCAGTGGGGTTCCTATTGGAGCAATCGTAGCGAAGGATAAATTGGCAGAAGCCTTTAATCCCGGAGATCACGGTACGACTTTTGGAGGAAATCCTTTAGCCAGTGCAGTTGCTTTAGCAACTATGAAATTCATTATAGAAGAAAAGCTTTGGGAAAAGGTAGAAGCTAAAGGAAAGTATTTTGCTGAAAAATTAGAGGAATTTGTAATAAAGTACCCTTGGGCAAAGAAAGTGAAGGGCAAAGGATTTATGGTAGGACTAGAATTAGAAATAGAAGGAGCTCCTATTGTAGAGAAGGCTTTTGATGAAGGGCTTTTAATGAACTGCACTGCCGGCAAGGTTTTACGTTTCCTTCCACCGCTTGTTGCAGAAGAAGAGGAGATTCAAAAGACGGTAGATATATTGGCTGAGATTTTCCATGAAATGGGGGAAGAACAATGAAAGGCTATTTGATTTTAGAAGATGGCATGGTATTTGAAGGTAAGGTTTTTGGAAGTCTTCAAGAGGATACAGGAGAAGTAGTTTTTAATACTGCAATGGCAGGCTATCAAGAAATTTTCACAGATAATTCCTACAACGGACAGATATTAGTGATGACCTATCCTATGATTGGCAACTACGGTATCAATAGTGAAGATATAGAATCAAACCAACCAACCATAAAAGGATTAGTTGTTAGAGAATTGTGTAAAACCCCCAGCAATTGGAAGAGTGAAAACTGTCTAGATGACTACTTAAAATACCACAACATCATGGGCATTGAAGGGGTAGATACACGAAAATTAGTAAAGCATCTAAGAGAAAAAGGAACCATGAAGGGGATTATTACAATAAGCTTAGACCATAAACAAGAGCAAATGGAAAAGATGCAGGAAATGGATATTACAACTAAGAATTATACTGGAGATGTATCCACAGAAAAACCTTATATTCTAGCAGGCAATGGTCCTAAAATAGCTTTATTGGATTTTGGTGTAAAACTAAATATCCTTAGAATACTAAAATCCTATGATTGTCATATCACTGTGCTGCCTTATCAAACCAAGGCAGAGGAAATCATGAAACTGGGGGTAGATGGTGTCTTTTTATCCAACGGACCGGGAAATCCTCAAACCTTGATGCCAGCAGTGGAAAACATAAAAAAGCTTCTTCATCATAAGCCGATGTTTGGTATATGTATGGGACATCAGCTCTTATCATTGGCTTTTGGAGCGGATACTTATAAATTAAAGTATGGTCATAGAGGGGGAAATCATCCTGTGAAGGACCTCATCACCAATAAGGTCTATATTACTTCACAAAATCATGGCTATGTAGTAGATGAAAAAACCGTAAACCAAAAAGAATTAGTCATTACCCATAGAAATTTAAATGATGGTACGATAGAGGGGATTCAACATAAATATTTGCCAGTATTCAGTGTGCAATATCATCCTGAGGCTTCACCAGGACCTATGGAATCCAAATATTTATTTCAACAGTTTGTATACAATGTCCAACATAGTAAAGAAGCAGTATAAGGAGGGTTGAGGATGACAAAGCATAAGAACATTAGCAAGGTAATGGTGATTGGATCTGGGCCTATCATTATTGGGCAGGCGGCAGAATTCGATTATGCCGGAACGCAGGCTTGTAAGTCTTTGAAGGAAGAGGGCATAGAGGTTGTATTGGTAAATAGTAATCCAGCCACCATCATGACAGATGAAAATATAGCGGATATCGTCTATATAGAACCTCTAAACGTAAAGGCATTAGAACGAATCATTGATCAAGAAAGGCCAGATGGCATACTGCCTACACTAGGGGGGCAGACGGGACTGAATCTAGCTGTGGAGCTTTATGAAAAAGGTGTGCTGTATAAGTATAATGTCAAACTTCTGGGAACCTCCATAGAAGCTATAAGACGGGCAGAGGACAGAAAACTCTTTAAGGAAACCATGGAAAAGTTGGGTCAGCCTATTCCCGCCAGTACTATTGCTAAAAATATAGAAGAAGTTTTAGCCTTTGGGGAAGCGGTAGGCTATCCACTGATTATTCGACCTGCTTATACCTTAGGAGGTACAGGGGGAGGTATAGCAAATAATCAGGAGGAGTTATTAGAAATTGGCACGAAGGGATTACGGCTTAGTATGGTGGGGCAGGTATTGATTGAAAGAAGTGTGGCCAATTGGAAGGAAATTGAATATGAAGTCATCAGAGACAAAAATGATAATTGTATTACTGTTTGCAACATGGAAAACTTTGATCCAGTAGGTATTCATACAGGAGATAGTATTGTAGTGGCACCCTCCCAAACCTTAAGAAATGAAGAGTATCAACTGCTTAGAACTGCATCAATAGATATTATAAGAGAGTTAAAGATAGAAGGAGGCTGCAATATTCAGTTTGCCTTAAATCCAGATAGCACAGAATATGTGGTAATTGAAGTAAACCCAAGGGTAAGTCGATCCAGTGCTTTGGCCTCAAAGGCAACAGGCTATGCGATTGCTAAAATTGCTGCTAAAATTGCAGTAGGTTTAACTTTAGATGAAATTAAAAATCCTGTAACAGGAAAAACTACAGCATGTTTTGAGCCAGCTTTAGACTATGTGGTAGTAAAAATTCCTCAATGGCCCTTTGACAAATTCCATACCGCCAATCGCCAATTAGGTACCCAGATGAAGGCTACTGGAGAGGTAATGGCCATCGACAGAACCTTTGAAGGGGCTCTTCTAAAAGCTATTCGCAGTCTAGAGGGCAGCTATAAGAAGCTGTTTTATGTGGGAATTGAAGAATTACTAACGCCTAATTCTGTTAAGAAAGACTTTTCAGAAAAGCTTCATATTCCTAATGATCAAAGACTCTTTACCATCTTTCATGCCTTTAGAAATGGTTATACTGTAGAAGAGATTTATGAATTAACAAAAATCGATGTATGGTTCCTCACTAAAATACAGAATATTATAGATATGGAAAAGACATTAAAAAAAGTAGGCATGGATGACGAAACAATCAAAGCGGCAAAGCAAATGGGTATGAGCGATGCACATATTGCAAAAATATTGGAAATGACAGAAGACGCGATTATGGAATATAGAAAAGGACGAGGTTTAATACCAGTATATAAGTTGGTGGATACTTGTGCGGGAGAGTTTGAATCCTCAACGCCTTATTATTATTCTACCTATGAAGAAGAATGTGAAGCCATAATCAATGATAAAAAGAAGGTCATGGTCTTAGGATCTGGGCCCATTAGAATTGGGCAAGGGATTGAATTTGACTACTGCTGTGTACATGGTGCTTGGGCTTTAAGGGATTTAGGACTAGAAACCATCATCGTCAATAATAATCCTGAAACAGTTAGTACAGACTTTGATACATCGGATAAGTTATATTTTGAACCATTGACGACAGAAGATATTTTGCACATAGCCCAAAAAGAAGGTATAGAAGGGGTAGTCGTACAGTTTGGCGGACAAACCGCCATCAATTTAGTAGAACCCTTATACAAAAAAGGAATAAAAATCATTGGTACCAATCCTGAAGCTATAGATATAGCGGAGGATCGTGAAAAGTTTTCTTATCTTTTGCAGAAGTTAAATATTCCCCAAGCTGAAGGTTCTACAGCTAAGAGTTTAGAAGAAGCATTAAGCATTGCTGAAAATCTAGGTTTTCCTCTTATGGTTCGACCCTCTTATGTCATCGGAGGCCAATCAATGAAAATTGTTAGAAGTCGGGAAGAAATGGTAAACTACGTAACGATGATTAAAGGGATAGAAAAAGAACTTGCAATTTTTATTGATCAGTATATCGAAGGCAAGGAAGTAGAGATTGATGGTATCAGTGATGGTGAGGAGATTTTTATTCCTGCCATTATGGAGCATATAGAAAAGGCAGGGGTACATTCAGGGGATAGTATGAGTGTCTATCCAGCACAGAACTTAAGTGACAAAGTAATTAAGGATATTGTTGACTATACAATGGCTATTGCTAAAGCTTTAAAAGTAAAGGGGCTAATCAATATTCAGTATGTAGTAAAGGATGAAAAAGTATTGGTGCTAGAAGCCAATCCTAGGGCTTCCAGAACCATACCTATCGTATCCAAAGTGACGAAAGTTCCTATGGTGGCACTTGCTGTTGAAATGATGATGGGAAAAACCTTGAAGGAATTGGGTTATCCTTCTGGTGTAGGAGAAAACCCTCCTTATGTTGTGGTAAAGGCTCCAGTATTTTGCTTAGAGAAATTAGCAAATGTAGATATATCCTTAGGACCTGAAATGAAGTCCACTGGTGAAGTTATGGGAATAGGAAAAACCTATGAAGAAGCTATATTAAAGGCTTTTGAAGCAACAGGAATGAATCTTGCTATGGAGGGATGTGTACTACTATCTATAGCAGATCGTGATAAGGAAGAATCACTGCCTTTAGTAGGAAAATTAGCTGCAATGGGCTTTGGTATCTTTGCCACAGAAAGCACTGCTGTCTTTTATGAGGAGAATCATATCCCAGTAACAAAAGTTTTAAAGTCCTATGAGGAGCTTATGCAGTCCTTTAAGTCAGATAATATCGTAATGACCATTAATACTCCTACAGAAGGCACTGACATGGAGGGAGAAGGCTTTAAGCTAAGAAGAAGATCTATAGAACAGAATATACCTTCCTTCACTTCCTTAGATACTGCACAGCAATTTATTGATGCTTTGGCATATTATAAAAAATATTTATATGGTGTTATAAGAATTGTTTAGTAAATCATGGTAAAAGCAGTATATTGGTATGAATTTATACCTAATATACTGCTTTATTTAAATACAGTTATTTATATTTTTTCAGACCATTTCTAAAAACTTCTATCATTTCATCACTCTCGTCAAGGCGATAGATTCTTCCTGGATTTCCTTCGTGATCATAATCAATACCATTCCACCAAATAGCAACTTTAATATTTTCAAATTGATCTATGGTATCAAACATGTCCTTAATCCAACCTATCTTGTCTCCCCCTATGGAACTAGAGCCAAACTCTGTTATCATAAAAGGTTGTTGAAAAAGGGAGGTATATTCTTCGTAAAGGCTAGGATAGATTTCATGAAAACTTTTCCATGATTCCCCTTTAAAATGGGTTCCAGGGTTATATCCTGTCAAACCTATGATATCTACATATTGATCTCCTGGATAATAGGTTAAGTAATGGTTCCACTGAAATCCTGGGAAGGAAATATCATGAGGATTCCACACCCATAGGGCATTATCTACACCGTTCTTTTCAAAGATATTATAAATATAATGCCAAACTGCTTTGAATAATTCTGTATCGTTTGAAGTAAAATAGCTGGAATAAATACACCAATCACCATTCATTTCATTATTCAATCTAAATAATACAGGATGACCAAATTCTTTCATATCTCTAGCATATTGATTTAAAAATTCATCATACTTTCCATTTAATAAGTCATAGGTAATACTAGGGTTGTCCGTATCACTATGGTGAGTATGCTTTGTCTGTAGGGTCAGCTCCACATACTTATCATTATTATAAGCCATCAGCATTTCTTCCATAGGAAAGTTGGTGTCTAGGGTTTGATAGCGTACTATAAATTCAAAAGTATAATCTAGTCTTTTTTCCAGGTCATTTAAAAAATTATAGTTGCTAGCCGCCGTCCATTCAAAAATTCCCCATTTTAGAGAGTCGCTTTTTAAAAAGTATTGATTATAAAAATTTCTTGTTGCCTCATTAAGATTTTTTTCTGTAGTTTTATAAGTAGTATGAACTTTAGCTGTTCCTCTTTTTTCAACTAAACGAAAACTGTTAATGATGGTCATATAATCTTCTATGGGCTTAGAAGATTTAATAAAAATAGTGTAAACCTCATGTTGATTTTTAACGATCTTAGCGTTAACATAGTAATTTTTATCATTTGGCAGGTTGGAGATTTTATCTCTATGCCATTTAAGCAAATGTGTTCTTAAGCCATTGACACGAAGGTTTTCATCTTTTGTGATAGTATGATCTTTTTTATTGAGTTTGAATAGATTGCTGTAGTTAATATACCGATCTGCTGTATGGATGGTACCTTTAAAGTTATCATAGTATATTTCAATCCGAGTATCCGTATCAGCAATCACTGTTCTAACCGCTGATAGGGTTGTATCTACCCACATGTGATTTGGATAGTGTAGAGAGTATCCATAAGGATAATCAATATATTGATTGTAGGAGCCATTGATGGGCTGAATGACCTTGAAATCATCTTGTAGACTGAAGTCTGACGTCTCTACTTGCTGAGCATTTTTAATATAAATGTTTGGATCAGTGTATCCATATACATTAAGATTTACTGTTGAGATGTAAAAAGCAAATACCATTAAAAAAGCAATTGTCCTTTTTTTCATTGTCTTCTCTCCCTTGTAGTTGAAGTTTTTGCTAAAATTAAAAAGTTAGTTTAAATTTCCTAGTCTACATATAATTAGACATATTTCCTTAAATTCCTTTAGTTTCTATCATAGTTTTACAAAAAAATAGGACTTAGAATGTTTCTAAGTCCTGAGATTATAAATTTTTAATTAAATAATATATTTTTCTATTTTAATGGAAATACAATTTTGGTCAAAAGCTCACTTTCTGGTACATCCATAGGGGAGTTATAATAAAACTCATAGGCTGTGCCTGTGGGTGTATAACCATTCTTATTGACCCATTCCATCATAGCAGTATAAACCGGCTCCGTTTGATGATAGGGGCCTTTGTATAAATAAGACACCTGTTTTCCTGCAGGAATTTCACTAGCCTGAATTTCTCCTTTTCCTTCAAGTGATTTAGCAACAGGAAAACCCATCTCTACATCTAAGTCCTGCATGTCCATGTTGTAATATGCGGCGAAGGCAGCCTCTGGTGATGGTTTTTCTCCTATTTCATTAAGATACTGAGTAATTGCCTCATAGGCCTTTCCTAACTCCTGGGGCAAGTTTTCAACAGCGGTTCTAGTTCGCATAGAAAGCACAGGCTGAGCTTGTTGCTCTGTTAATTCAAATTTGTAATTCATAAAAAATTTCCTCCTTCATTTTTTTCCATTTTACCATCCTAAACATGACAACTGTAGGTCATGTTTCTAAGAATATTTTTTATAAATTCCTTCTGCCATCTCTGCAAGAACATTTCGGATATGAGGAGGACTTATAACTTCTACAGAGCTTCCAAAACTTAACAGGAAGCCATAAAGCCATTTGTTTTCGGGTAAAGATGTCTTGACTATTATTCCATCTTCAATATATTCTGTAATGGCATCTTCAAACCATTCATGGATAATATTTTCCAGGCTTGTATCAAAAAGTAGTTGCAATTCTAGCATCTGGTCTGGTTGAAGCCACTTTTCATGCCAGGGAAGTTCCTCTAAGGAAACTTCTTTAGGTGTAAAAACCTTAAGAGAGATCTCTATGTTCTTCATTCTTGACAGTTTAAAAAGACGAAATGCCTCTCTTTTAAGACACCATCCATATAAATACCATTGCTGTCCTTTAAAAACAAGAGAGTAGGGTTCTATACTTCGATTTGTTTTTATTCCTTTAGAATCAGTATATAAAAAGGTGACTTCTCTACATTGCTCTATTGCCTGATAAAGATCCTGCTTCTTTTTCTTAGAATGTTTATCTTCTCTCCAGGGAGAGATATCAATAAAAAATTGATTTGTTTTATAATCAAGAAATTGGAACTGAGAAGTTGAGAGGGTGTTTTTGAACTTTTCCATTAAAGTTTCATGTTTTGAGTTAGAAAAGTTGGCAGTTAAGCTTTTTAAAGCCGTAAGAATAGTAACCATCTCTTCTCCAGTAAGAAGATTTCTATCTAAGCGATAACCTTCTACAATCCCAATTCCTCCATTTGCACCTTGATAAGTGACAATAGGTATTCCTGCTGAATTTAAGGCATCTATATCTCGCAGTATTGTCCTAACAGAAACCTCAAACATTTCAGCTAATTCTTTTGCTTGAACACGCTCTCTCCTAAGTAGTGTTACTAAAATAGCCATTAATCTATCAATTTTCAAACCAATCACCACCATTGAATTTAGGTATATTCTGTTTAAATGACTTTATCCATATTATACCATAATTCCTTGTTCACTAAATCCCACAAGTCGAGTTATTTATACTTTTTGAAACCATTTCTTTGAGGGTTAGACCTCCACCTCTAGGTATTAGCGTAGGTGGGCTTTTCAAATCAGGTGGACTAGACTCTCCACCTGATTTGACGATGTTTCAATTTATTGAAACAAGTTCATGTACTTTTAAATGATCTATATTAAAAGCAAAACAAGAAGGATACATAAGTTTTGGAAAGAGTATGTTGATACTTAATTCCTAGTATTTAAACTTGGATACACTATTTTGCATATCTAGTGCTACTTCTGCCAATTCCTCGCTTGCGTTTGCAATTTCAATCATTGATGCTGTTTGTTCCTCCACTGATGCAGAAACCTCTTCAGTACTGGCTGCATTTTCCTGAGAAATCGCCGCAAGGCTAGTGATGATTGTTATGATTTCTTCTTTTTTCTTATTCATTTCATGATCTGATGCATTGAGGTCTACTAACGTTTTTTTGACTTGGTCGATGGCATTAGCAATACCATCAAATTTTTCACTGGTTTTTTCTACACTTTCTTTTTGATCATTAAATATTTTACCTACACTAGTCATTCTAGTTACTGCATTTTCGGTTTTTAACAATAAATCATGAATGATACTAGTAATATCACTGGCAAAATTATTGGATTCTTCTGCTAATTTTCTAATTTCTTCAGCAACAACGGCAAAACCTCTTCCACTTTCCCCAGCTCTGGCTGCCTCTATAGCTGCATTGAGGGCTAATAGATTTGTTTGGTCTGCTATACTTTTAATCATTAAGCTTGCCTCTTCTATTTTTTCTACGTTGTCGTTGGTAGCAACAATAACTTCGTTAATTTGATTTGATGCTTCGTTACTTTCTTTTGTTCTTTCAGTTAAAAGTGCTAGCATGCTAAAGCCTTCATCCTTCAATTGATTGACTGTAGCAGTAAGGGCATTGAGCTTATTCATGCAGTCTCGGTTCTTGTCTATCAAAGTTCCAAAATCACCAATATAGGTGCTGCCGTTGCTAGTATCCATAGCTTGCTGTGTAACGCCTTTTGCAATTTCTTCTATAGCATTTGCTACTTCATCGGATGCTAAGGCAGACTGTTGAATAGTACAAGTCAGTTCTTCTGAAGAGGCGGCTAATTGATGAGAAGTATCGTTTATTTTTTGGATTAAATCAATAAAACTATTCCTCATAAAAACCAACGAATTAGCCATTTTTCCTATTTCATCTTTTCTATTCAAGTACTTATACATTTTTTCATTTTTATCAGAGCTTAAATCATAATTCGATAGCTTTTCTATGATTTGAGTTACAGCTGTAATAGGTTTTGTGACATAGACGCTTGCAATATATATACCAACAGAGGATAGAACTATAACGATAAGTCCAATAGTTACAAGAAGGCTTCTTAAATTATTAACATTGTGGAAAACCTCATCCTTATCGATAGATACTATAAGAATCCAATCGCTGCCTTCAATAGGTCTATAAGCAGATATCTTTTCTTTACCTTCTAATGTAAATTCCCCTATACCTATATTCCCTAAAAGAATTTCATTTTCCAGAAGTTGTTGTAATTGAAATGTCTCTGGGTTATTTCTCGCATCCTCCAGCATATTTGTTTCATCTAAGACTTTTTGCAAATCTTCATTGGCCATGATTTGCCCCTGACGATTAATAATATAAGCAGAACTTGTCTTACCATAGGAAAAATCACTGATTATTTTATTGATTTCCTCTTGGCTTCGAACACCATACAATACCCCTATTATTTCATTATTTCTTTTTATGGGTGTTGCTGCTATCATGACCGGTTCATGGGTGGCACGACTAATTAAAATATCTGACACTACACTTTTCCCCAATTTCGCTTCTTGAAAATAACTTCGATCAAAGACATCTCCTGAAGTTTTTTCTATATCAAACCGTGTAAAATTTCCATCTAAATCTGCTATTGATATAGCTTGGTATCCAGCTCTTTCAGCTTCCTTTTGCAAAATAGCTACCTTTTCCTCCCAAGGAGTATCGTCATCAATAATCCTTCTGTTTGAAAGGGTTTCTATAAACATAAGCTCTTGGTCTATTTTAGCTTTTATAGTGGTGGAATTTCCATCTAAAGCCGCAGAAAGCCCCTGTACTGCTTCCTGACGTAAAAATTCAGAAGAATTGTAAATAGATATGTAGGTTACGATAAAAAAAGAAATAGTGAATATAAAACCAAAAATTAAAATTAATTTACTTCTTAAAGATTTCTGCATGTTTTTTCATCCTTTCAAAATTTATTCAATTTTTCAACCTAAGTTGCCAAGAAGTCTCCTGCTTCTGTAAGTGGTGAGACGAATTGGTATGGTTGCCAGCAATTTTGAATTCTACGATTTCTAATTCATTTGTACCACTCTCTAATAATACTTTAGAACGATTATCATAAAAACGCTCCTTTCTTTCTATGAGTTTTAGCTGTATTTACTATAATAACTTTCACTGCCGGCCAATCTTCTACTCATGAACACACTTCTATCAGAGTAAAGCTTATTTTCAAACCAATCAGGAAGATTAAAAGATGTATGAAGATAACCTTTTATTAAATCTATTCTAGCCTGTAGTGCATTCCATTTTTCAGGGTGTTCCTTTAAAAATAAAACAAAATGCTTTGGTCTAATTTGAAATACTTTCTTTTCTCCAAACCTTCGTCCCTTTATATAACCATCTCTAACCCATCTATAGATTAGATTAGGATCTTTGTTCAATAAATAGCCGATATCGCCTGTGGTTAAAAATTCTCCGTTACCAATTCTTGAAGGACCTAACTGCAACTCAAAAGCTTTCTTTTTAATAGAAGCGTGACTTCTATTTAATGTTTTTGCTATTGTCTTTATAGAATGCAATCCCCACTTCTCTATTAAATACTCCTCTTCCTTTACAGACCACTTCTTCATAGGGGTAGTCAAGTTTAAGCGTTTTGCTTTTTTAACGATAGAATCGGGGGTTCGCTGTAGTTCTTCTGATATTTCACATATCTGTTTAACGCCATAGTACTTTTGTAAAAATTGTATTTCTGAAACTGTCCATTTTGTATAAGGCATTTTTTTCTTCCTCCCCAAGTAGATATTATATTTAACAAGTCAGTTTAAATAAAAACAAAAAAGTCCATAATAAAAGGTTCTTTCAAACCTTTTATTATGGACTACTTAAATTACAAATACTATATTTGATTTAGATAGTTACTCCATAACTATAAGAATATGTAATTTTTTTGTGAATAAATGATAAAAATCCACGCTACAGGTAGATAGAGAATTACTTGTATAGAGGGCAGGTAGTCTTCCAACTGCTGAAAGGAAACACTGCTGTACAAACCTTAATATAAAGACGGCTTATACCAAAGGATATCCGCTTTATTTATTAAGAAAAATATACATATATATACAAGTATATATAATGTAACATAAATACTATATTTTGTCAAATAGTATCTTATTCATGTATTATGTATTTTATAAAACCTGAAATAATATCCGTTCAAACCTTTCCTTTGGATAGACGTCAATTTTTTTTATGGTTACTTTTCTTTTGATTAAAACACTAATCTGTTGTTCAACCTCACTTATGGTATTTTCATAAATTGCTTTCCTAAGAAACTCTACATTTTTATAGTGCTGACCTATAGCTAGAAAGCTTTCTTCTAAAACAGTAAGGGTTTCCTTTAAAACAATTTCGATCTCTTTTCCTTTAATAAAAACATTGATAAGTTGTGCGCCTTTTCCAGTCACTTTTTTTAGATATTTTGAATACAAGTTTCTAATTTCAAGTTCCAACTGGGTTTTCATATCTTCTGTTAGAATGAGATCATGGTTTATGACCAGTAGATTTCCTCTTTTTTCTAAAATTTCAGTAGCTATTTCTGTTAAATTATTCATCAATACATCTGCATCAATAGGCTTAATTAGGTACTTTTCTATCTTTAAATCTACCGTTTCCAGGATTGTTTTTGTATCTGATAAGGCAGATGTAATGATAAAAGGACATCGAAAACCATCGGTCCTTAGCTTTTTCATCATTTCTATACCATTTATATCTGGCATAATTAAATCTGTTATAATAATGTCTGGTTGAAATTCAAGAAATTTGTTGATACCATCTTCGCCATTTTCAGCAGCAATTACTTTGCCAACCCTTTTTTTTAAGAATCTATAAACTTGATTCCTAGTAATGGCTTCATCTTCTACATAAAGGACCTTTATCTGTGATAATGCATTGATTTCTTCCATAGTACCCCTCCTATATATCTAAAGGAAAACTGATTGATACTTTATTTTCTTTCTTAGTATTGATTAGATCAATAGAACCTTTCATCTTTTTACACAGTATATTATTAAACATAGATAAATGAGCTAACTGCAATTGAAAGTGCTTGTGTTCCTCTTTGTTATAGACAACTTTGATATCGAAGCAGACATTGTCTTTATTTCTATAGATAGCAATAATTAGTTTTCTGTTGTTGCTATCTAATCTATCTTTACAGCATTCTATAATATCAAAGAAAATACAATACATGATCTGTACAAATTCTTTAGGAGATCCATACTTATCAATTTTTTCCTGGATAGTTACATCGATTTGTATGTGTTCCTTGCTGATTTTTTCCTCCATAACTTCAAAAACCAGATCAAGATATTTCTCCACATTGAAGACTTCTTTTTCATAATCTACTTCAAAAAAAGCTTTGAAGTTTTCTATTTTTTTAGATAGATTATTTATGATTTCCCAGATTTCCTTATAGTACTCTTCTAATAGGACGAGGTCTCTTTCCTCACTATGAATTTCATCGATAAGATTAATAATGGAGAAATTCAAGGCGTTAAGAGGCTGCCTCCAAGCATGAGATAAATTTGAAACCATATCTGACAAGTTGATAATTTTGTCATAATAGTTTTTTATATCTTCTACACTATATTTTTCTCTCACTCGGTATAATTCTTTACTAGTATCCTTAGTACAAATAAATACTTTGAAATGATTCGTGCTCTGTCTAAAGGAATAGGCTGTAATCTGCCAAAGTTCACAGTTTTCATCGTTGAGTGCTTCTACGTCAGCGATCTGGAAATGCTGGTTATTTTTCTTTAAATAAATATGAATATGATCTTTGGTAGGGTTTTGAAAAAAATATCCCATGATTGTATAGTATATATTTGTAAAGTCATCTTTGATACTAGAAATCTTCTTACCTAGAACTTGGTTTTTTTCAATATTTAAATACTTACAGTAATGATCGTTTATACTATTTATGTAGCATTCAAGTTTGTTCTTTGCTACTCTGCCCTCTATCTCCAGCATGAAATTTAAAGATTGGTTTATGGAGTCAGCTAAACTTTGATTGAGATTAATATGCTGTAATTCAAAGCCTTGATTCAAATGGCTCCCTCCTAACTTAGCTTAACTAAAAGTTATATAATATTTTCTGCATATCCAAACTTGACACCTTGATGAAATATAGAACTTATAGGTAGGGATAAAGTGGTAGTATAAAAATTTCTATAAGTCAATTGTAAAGAATGCAGAAGCTTGTCTATTTCTAGTTTACTAGATTTTTATAGGATTGTCCAAAAAATTAAATTTCTAAGGGAACTTTTGTAAAACAATTTTTCTCTATTTTTTTATTGCATCTATACGAACGTATGTTTGACAAATTTTATCTATTGAGATAGAATGAATTTAGAAAATATTTGAAATACTTCTAAGCCAAATATTCACTGATAATGGAGTGTGGGAAGACGTGAATCTATTAGAAAAGTTAGAGATTTTAGCGGATGCGGCAAAGTATGACGTTTCGTGTTCCTCTAGTGGTAGTAATAGAAAAAACACAGGCAAAGGTCTGGGCAATGGACATATGGCGGGTATCTGTCATAGTTGGGCGGATGACGGTAGATGTATATCTCTATTGAAGATTCTTTTAACCAACGAATGTGTCTACGACTGTGCCTATTGTGTCAATAGAAGCAGCAACGATGTTCCAAGGGCCTCCTTTACTGCTGAAGAGGTGGCAGAGCTTACGATTAATTTTTACCGAAGAAATTACATAGAAGGCTTGTTCTTATCGGCAGCAGTACATAAGAGTCCTGATTATACAATGGAACTGATGGTAAAAACTGCTAGATTACTTCGCAAAGAACATTGCTTTCATGGATATATTCATATGAAGGCCATACCTGGAGCGGATATGGCTTTAATCCATGAGGCTGGACAACTGGTGGATAGAATGAGTGTTAATATAGAGCTTCCTTCTAATGCAGGTCTCAAACTGCTGGCCCCACAGAAGAAAAAGGAAGCCATCATCAAGCCAATGGGGTTTATCTCATCCCAAATTATTCAAAAAGTGGAGGAAAAGAAGCTTTATAAAAAGGCAGAAACCTTTGTGCCAGCAGGTCAAAGTACCCAGTTGATTATAGGGGCTACGCCAGATGCAGATTTAAATATCTTAAGACTATCAGAGGGCTTATATAATACTTTTGGACTAAAGAGAGTTTATTATTCCGCTTATGTTCCAGTATCCAGTGATCCTAAGTTGCCGGTGATTGCTAATCCGCCATTATTACGGGAGCATCGGCTATATCAAGCAGATTGGCTTTTAAGATTCTATGGATTTACTTCAAAAGAATTGCTACAAGAGGAGGCACCTAACTTTGACGTATTCTTAGATCCAAAGTGCAATTGGGCCTTGAAAAATCTTCATTTGTTCCCTATGGAAATTAATCGAACCCCCTATGAAATGTTGCTAAGGATCCCTGGTGTAGGGGTAAAATCTGCTATGCGCATTGCTGCCGCTAGAAGAATGCATTCTCTTAGTTATGATGATTTAAAGAAAATAGGTGTGGTATTGAAAAGGGCTAAGTACTTTATCACCTGCAATGGAAAGTATTATGGGGCGTTTGATTTCAAGGAAAATCTATTACGGCAAGCACTTATAGGAGATTTGCCGAGAAATCTTCAACCTATAAAGGAGGAAGGGCAACAGTTATCTCTATTTTCTATGTTGCAGTAAAGTCTGAGAAAATAGTAAGGGAGAGTATAAGATGCATTATTTTGTTTATGATGGAAGTTTCGAAGGTATGCTGACGGCCATCTACGAGGCGTATTACCTTCCTGAAAAACCTGAAAGAATTGTGAGGGAGGATACGCTACAAGAGAATATTTTTGTTTCTTTAATACCTATTATTACTGACAAAGACAAAGCGGAGAAGGTTTACAACGCTATTAAAGATAAGATATCCTATAGAGCCTTAAAAAATGTATTTTATGCCTTTTTATCAGAGGAGGAGGAAGCTGCTACAAAGGTATATCAATATCTAAGGCTGGGATGGAGAATTGGTGCCAAAATAGATGATTGTCACGGGGAGGATCGTGTCTTAGATCTCCATAAGCTAAGTCAGAAGGTTAGTAAGGAAGCCCATCGGATGACGGGGCTCCTTAGGTTCCAAAAACTAGAGAGCGATGTCTACTATGCTGAAATAGAACCAGATCATAATATCACTGCTTTGTTGGCACCTCATTTTGCTAGAAGGATGGCGGATCAAAACTGGATCATCCACGATATCAAGAGGGGTTTAGCAGCTTTTTATAATAAAGAAAAATGGATGATGACGGAGGGGAAGCTACAGGGAGAGATAGCTTTGGATGAAGAAGAAATGCAGTATCAGGATTTATGGAGAAAATATTTTAAGGCGATAGCTATTAAAAACAGAAAAAACCCTAAACTACAAAAAGCTTATATGCCAAAACGTTACTGGAAACACTTAATAGAACTAAAAGGAAAATAAGAAAGAATAGGTTTAAAAGGAGATTAGACGAAAAAAAGCATCTAATATTCTTATAAACCTATTCTTTTTAATTTTTCTATAACACAAGCTAATTATTTTTTAAAGCCCTCTCAAATTGCCATCCTGAGCATAGCGAAGGATCTTGAAATAACGAAGAATTTGCTTAATTCTATTTGCTTTCATATCCTCAGGATGATAAATCATGGCTTGAGTTAATACTAATTATTTTTCTATTAAAATTCAGTAAAAATGCTACAAAATGGAAAAAGACAAATGGCATCATATATTTTTAAAGAATAAAAAATTATTGTTTTTCGATAAAAATATATTGAATAATAAAAAATATAATGATATTATAGATTTGTAAATGCATAGGTATAAAGTACTCATATAGGAGGTTAGATCATGAAATATTACGGAAAAAAATCTTTATCAAGTTTTCTCAAAATAGTATTAGATGTTTTACTATTAATAGGAGTAGTTTTATTTGTATCAGTATCTAAAAACACATTATTTACAGGTGCATTTAAAGAAGCTACATCAATCATGACTTTTGTCTATTTCTTATTTCTCATTGGCAGCACATCATTGATCGCTATTGTTTATAGTCTGAGGAAAATAACAAAGACACTTGTAACCAGAGATCCTTTTGTTTGGGAGAATGTCAAGAGTTTAAAAAACATATGGATAGGAAGTTTCATTATAGCTGTCTGTTATTTTATAAATTTTTTTATTAATCCTAATTACAAAGACCTTCAGATCATTTACATAGATGCAAAGGGGATTCATACAGATTTTGAGTTTTTTATATTCTTTTTTGCGGGATTGTTTATTTTAGTATTGGAAAAAGTTTTTAAAATGGCGGTTCAATTTAAGGAAGAAAACGACTTAACAATATAAGGGTGAATATTATGGGTATAATTGTAAATTTAGATGTTATGATGGCTAAGAGAAAAATTTCATTGCAGGAATTAGCAGAACGGGTTGGTATAACAAATGCAAACCTTTCAATATTGAAAAATAATAAGGCAAAGGCTATAAGATTTAATACACTAGAAGCTATATGCAGAGAGTTAAACTGTCAGCCTGGAGATATATTGGAATATGTTTCTGATGAAGATTAATTTTATTTAAAGGGGGAGGGATAATGGCTAAAAAAGTACAGGGAATCATTATAAAAAATGGCAAAGTTCTAACAGTAGAGGGGATGAATCAAGTTGGTAGAATGGAGCATTTTTTTATTTGGGGAGAGGTGAAGGACAGCGAGAAGGAAATAGAGGCTATGCAAAGAGTATTAGAGGAACAATTAAACTTAAAGCAGGGGATCGCCTTCCAGTTTGAAGAAGAGATAAATAAAGGTACAAAAACATTTGTTGTTGATGTGCAGGAGGAAGAGATAGATTTAGAAAATTCTCTAGAAAAGGTGAACTGTTTTAGAAACTATTTTAAGCCGATGGCATTAAGCTGGATAGAGTTAAGTGATCTATGGGCTTTTAGAGAACTTGAAATAAGTTACATAAAGCTTTTATTAAAAGAAGCTATTAAAAAGGAGTATGAAGCCCCATGGATAGACATCATTAAAAATACCTACTTTAACCATCCAAGAGGGAAAGCCTATTTAAAAAAGTTGTATGTAGAAAATAAAAGAAACAAAACTGACGCTGAAGAAAGCCTGGCAAATAAAGGCATCGTTATGGCGATGGCACTAGGTTTGGGGATCTTATTTGACTACTTTTTTGTAGGGGCACCTATAGGAATATCAGGATTAATTTTTAGTATGGCGATTCTTATTGTATCAATATGTGGGATGAATCAACCTAGGCGATTAAATAAAAAGCTAGGCTTTATCTTTTTAATACCTATTATTCTTTTATCCTTAAGTTTCGGGATATATAACAATGATGTACTAAAGACCATCAATGTGATAGCTATTCCTTTTTTAATAGCAAGTTATTTAATAACCATAAGATATGAAAACGTAAAGGAAATAAACTTAAGCTTTGGGAGAAATGTTTTAGATAGGGTTTTTGTTAAAGTACATGGTATTCTTCCAAGATTTTTCATTTTTGGTAAAGAGATAAAAAGAGACAGAAAAAAATTAAAAGAAAATCCAAACCAGAAAAATATTATAAGAGGACTTTTGATATCTATACCCTTATTGGTGGTGGTACTCCTATTACTGACTTCTGCTGATATGATGTTTAAATACTATATTGATAACATTGCTAGGCTATTTAGCAAACTAAATACCATGAGTATGCTAAGACATACTTTTGTTATCAGTATAATTACACTGTATCTATTTGGCTTTCTATGGAGTTTTAAATACGATGAGATATCTTATAAAAGTAAAGGTACTTCTCTAATAAAAGCTTCATGGGAACCAGTAACCATAATAACAATTATATTTGTTATAAATATTGCTTATTTACTGTTTACGATTATACAATTTTCTTACTTATATGGGGGAGGGTTACAGGCTTTGCCGGAGGGACTTTCCTATGCTGAATATGCTAGAAAAGGATTTTTTGAACTTGTTTTAGTGACCCTTATCAACTTTAGCATATTGCTATTAAGTATAAATCTAACAAAGAAAGATTACAAAAAAGTCAACACAATAGCTAACTTCTCTTATAGTCTTTTAATTTTATTTACCTTAAATATGGTAGTTTCTGCAAACTACAAAATGTATTTATATGAGAAGGCTTTTGGTTTTACTAGGCTGAGAATATTTGTTCAGGCATTTATGTTTTTAATTGGTATTCTGCTAATAATCCTGTTATTAGGAATATGGATCAATAAAACTCCTATCTTTCAATATGCAGTTATCGCTACATTGGTAGTTTATATAGGACTAAATTTCATTAATGTAGACGGACTCATAGCAAAGGGAAATATCTTGAGGTATGAGGAAACGGGTATCATAGATATAAATTATATTAAACAATTATCCTATGATGCAATACCACAGATGGCAAAGCTTTTAGAGGTGGAAGACCCCTTTATTAGAAATAACATAAAGGATCATATACAAGATGAAAAAGAAAGATTAGACAAAAATGATGTGCATTGGTACGGATTTAATTATTATAAAAGCAAGTTATTAAGGAGTAATTTCTAATCAAATTTTAATCTTTTCCTAAGGATCTTCTAATCTTCATCTTTTATAATAAGTGTAGAAAAAGAATAATGGAGGGATATAAGCTATGAGTATTGATTTAGAAACCGTTGATTTATTAAGAAAAAGAGCAAATGTCAGCTATGAGGAAGCAAAAAAAGCATTAGAGGAAAGTAATGGCGATTTAGTGGAAGCTTTGATTTTTTTAGAGAAGGCAAATAAAACGAAACCTGAAAAAAACTGCGAAGCAGAAACCATGCTTAAAGGTATCAGCAACTTTGCAAAAAGTACGATAAAAAAAGGCAACGATACAAGACTAATTGTTAGTAAGAAGGATAACAATATTTTAAATCTATCTATGACAGTAACGGTAATTGCCAGCATTATTGCTCCTGTCATTCCGCTGGCGGGTCTACCTTTAGCATTTCTTACAAATCATAAAATAAGGATAAAGAAAAAAGATGGAGAAGATATGAAAGTCAATGTGGTTCTTGACAAAGTATCCTCTACTGTAAACGCTATGGTAAATCAAACAACGAAAGAAACTATAGAAAAAGAAAAAATTTAGCAGATAGCCTACATCTTAACATGTAGGCTATACTTTATCCTATCAATATCATATATAATGAAAGAGGAGTGGAAGTAAAAATTTTTCCGAGATAAATAAAGTATGATCAATTCTGATTTTATTTTTTAAAAAAGTAGGTGAAGGTAGATGCAAAAGATATTGATTATTGAAGATGAAGTGAAAATTGCACGTTTTCTTGAGTTAGAATTAAAGTACGAAGGATATGAGGTATTAAAAGCCTATGATGGCAGAGAAGGACTAGAAAAAGCTTTAAAGGAAGAAGTACACTTGATTTTACTGGACATTATGCTGCCGGGTTTGAGTGGGATGGAGGTCTGTCGTAGAATTCGCATCACTTCGGACGTACCCGTTATCATGTTGACGGCAAAAGATCAAACGACAGATAAAGTGATGGGACTTGATCTTGGAGCAGATGATTATATGACAAAACCCTTTGCTATTGAGGAATTATTGGCACGGATTAGGACTGTATTAAAAAGAAATAGGGTGACTACTGAATCTTTCGAAGGTTTGAGGTTAGGCAAACTCCAGATAGATATAGAAAAGCATTTGGTTACTTATGATGGACATGTCATTGAGCTAACAAAACGAGAGTTTGATTTATTGCTTTACTTAATGGAAAATAAAAATATCGTTTTAACGAGGGAAAAGATATTGCAAAAGGTTTGGGGATATGATTATCTAGGAGATACCAATGTAGTGGATGTGTATATTCGATATTTAAGAGGTAAAATCGATGAAAAATACAATGACAAACTTATTCATACCATCAGAGGGGTGGGATATCTTTTAAAAAATGAATAAACTTCAACAGGCACTAACCATAATAAAAAAGGTTTTTGTATTGCTTTTTCAAATGATAAAGTTACTGCTTCGAGGAGTTAGCTATGGATTTAAAAGGGTGAAGAAACTATTTCGTTTTTCTATTACCTTCAAGATCACTGTTGTCTATGCTTTTATCTTTTCTTTGCTACTATTCTTCATTAGTGCTAGTGTTCTAGGGATTTCTAGCTATTTTCTAAAACAGCAAGCAAACAAAAATTTAAAAGGGAGCTTAGGAAATATCTTCGAGATTTTGGAAATTCAAAATGGTTCCTATGAGAACTATTTACAGGAGGCAGCAGTAAGAGAAAACATGGATATAACGGTTTTAAATAGCGAGGGGAAACAGTTATTTTCTACTGACGGTACTATGATAGTAGAGGATACTGTGTTTTTTGCACGACCATTAATCGTGAAGGAAACAATCATGATGGGCAACGAAGAATATACCATAAGGGGAACAAAATATTTAAAGTCAGAGGATCTATATATGAAGGTCCTATTTATTGCTCTATTTATGATGCAGGGAATTGCTATTCTTATCACTCTTGTCTTCGGTTCAAAAGCCAGTAGAAGAATGCTAAAACCTATTGAAAAAATGACGAAAACAGTGAAGCATATTTCTATCCATGAGTTAGATACAAGATTGGATGTGGGCGATTCTCAAGATGAGTTAAAGGATTTAGCAGAAACTTTTAATGAGATGCTGGATCGTATTGAAGCTTCCTATCAACAACAAAATCAATTTGTTTCTGATGCCTCTCATGAACTAAGAACTCCTATTTCTGTTCTTCAAGGATATGCTAATTTATTAGATAGATGGGGGAAGGAAGACAAAGAAGTATTGCAAGAGGCTATTGAGGCAATAAAAAGTGAATCAGAAAACATGAAGGACTTAATTGAAAAACTACTGTTTTTAGCAAGAACAGATAAAAATCTTCAAAAACTGGAAAAAGCAGAATTTCAAATAAAAGAGTTAATTCTTGAGGTAGTGAAGGATGCGAAACTGATCGATACAAAACATGAATTTCATTGGGATATAAAGGAAGACTGTATTTTTCATGGAGACAGAAAATCTATTAAGCAATTATTGAGGATATTAATAGATAATAGTATGAAATTTACCCCAGAGGGAGGGAAGATTTCTATTTATCAAAGAGTGTGGAAAAATTTTATTGTTATCGAGGTAGAGGATACTGGTATAGGCATAGCTAAAGAAGACATTCCTCATATATTTGAGCGATTCTACTGTGGAGATAAGTCTAGAACAAAATCTAGCGGAGGACAAGGTTTAGGACTATCTATTGCAAAGTGGATTGTAGACAGCCATGATGGAAAAATTGAAGTAAAAAGTAACTCAGGCTTAGGTACTAAGTTTGTCATCATGCTACCGTACGCAGAATAGCATGATGACAAAAAAATTCTAGCTTCAAAGACGGATTGATTCAAGCTGCTGTTCATTAGAAGGATTCAAGGTCCTTTATAAAACTATCCACTGCGTACTCCTCAGTTGCCCAAGAGGTCACAAGTCGAATCGCAGACATTTCACCATCTATTTTAGACCAAATATAAAACAAATATTTTTTGCTTAGCTGCTCTATAACTTTATTTGGGAGTATGGGAAAAATTTGATTTGTTGAAGAGTGAGTTAAAAACTTATAACCCAGTCCTTCGATAGTTTCACTTAATTTAAATGCCATTAGATTAGCATGTTTAGCTAAATTGAAATATAAATTTTCTTTAAACAGTTCAATAAATTGCAGTCCTAGTAATCTTCCCTTAGCCAGTAATGCTCCTTTTTGCTTTAAATGAAACCTAAAATTTAATTTTAATGCATCATTATTAATAACAATGGCTTCTCCTAGCAATGCTCCATTTTTAGTTCCTCCAATATAAAAAACATCCACTAGTTTTGATAAGTCTGGCAAACTCAAATCACTTTCTTGGGAAGACAGAGCTGAGGCTAGCCGAGCACCATCTAAATATAATAGTAGACCATTTGATTTGCAAAAGCAAAAGAGTTCTTCTAGTTCCTTCTTTTTATAGATGGTACCTATTTCTGTTGAGTTTGAGATGAAAACCATTCTTGGCTTAACCATATGCTCATCCGTATGTTCTTCCAATACCCTCTGTATATTTTTAGGTGTAAGCTTGCCGTCTTTGCTATCAACAACATTGATCTTATGACCAGTAGCTTCGACGGCTCCTGTTTCATGAACATGAATATGCCCTGTATTTGCTGCTATTACTGACTCATAAGGTCTTAATATAGAAGATATGACCACTAAGTTAGCCTGCGTACCTCCAGAGACAAAATGTATATCTGCATTTGCATTCTGAAGCTTATGACGTAGCAGTTCGATTGCTTTTTGAGAGTAATCATCTGTCCCATAACCGTTTTGCTGCTTGAAATTTGTTTGCAGCAGTGCATTTAGAATATTAGGGTGTGCCCCTTCACTATAATCATTCCTAAAGCTGTAGAATTCTTGTGTTTCCAAGTAGTTGTTCAAAGAATTTTTTTCTGTAGAATCTGACATAATTCTCTCCTCCATAAACTATCATTATTTTATATATAAATTGTAATAGGTATGTTACATCCCTTACGTCACACTGAGTAAAAACTAACCTTATTGGTGTGTGGTGACAATTCTCACGCAGCCTGCCGTCCTTATGACTCTGCTATCTCTATCTATTCTTTCCGACTTCACCTTTTTCCTTCAGTAGGGGTAGAGAAAATTTAACTTTGGTATGCTGTAGTTTCCTTAGAAATTTTGTAAAAATAACTTCCAAAAATAAAATAACTTTTAAAAAACATTGCATATCTTACAAAAACATGATAAAGTTTTTTTTAAATTATTTGAAAATTTTTAAAAATAAACTTAAACTTATTCTATGAACTTCTAAATTTCCTGGAAAATAATTTTAACAGGCAAAGGATAAATGTTCAAAATATTTCGAACAAAATAGATTGGTATCAGATGAAAGAAAGCGAGGGAGCTGGAATGGGACAATATGGATTGCCTGTAAAGCAAGGTTTATACGATCCTATGATGGAAAAAGATAATTGTGGTGTAGGGTTTATTGTTAATGCCAAAGGAAAAAAGAGCAATGATATTTTAGTTAAGGGCTTACAAATTTTAAAGAAGCTAAAGCATAGAGGAGCCGTGGGGGCAGACCCCAGTACTGGAGATGGTGCAGGGATACTCATACAAATTCCTCATGAGTTTCTAAAGGAAGAAACCCATAAATTAGGGATACAGCTGCCTAAGCCTGGAGATTACGCAGTAGGGATGGTGTTTTTACCAAGAGAACCTAATGCAAGACTTTTTTGTGAAGGTCTTTGTGAAAAAATTTTAAGAGAAGAGGGTCAAGAGCTTATAGGATGGCGTGAAGTACCTGTCAACGAGAAGGAATGTGGTGAATCTGCTAGAGCAACACGACCTGTTGTGAGTCAAGTCATGATTGCAAGGGGAAACCAAACCTTAGAGGTATTCAAGAGAAAGCTGTTGATTGTCCGTAAATGTATACAAAATACAATAAACGCCATGAAACGTCCCTATACGGATGCTTTTTACATTTGTAGTTTATCATCGGAGACCATCGTATATAAGGGACAAATTTTAGGTTATAAATTAGAGGATTTTTATATCGATTTACAGAGTAAATTGGTAGAAACGGCTATCGCAGTAGTGCATGAGCGCTATAGTACCAATACTTTTCCCTCATGGAAACTGGCACATCCCTATAGATACATTGCTCATAATGGGGAAATTAACACGATACGAGGAAATATCAACTGGATGCATGCAAGAGAAGGCGTTATGCGCTCACAAGTATTTGGAGAAGATTTTAAGAAGGTGTTACCAGTGATTGAGGCTGAAGGCAGTGACTCATCGAGTCTGGACAACACTGTTGAGATGTTTGTTGCCAACGGTCATCCGATAGAGCATGTCATGATGATGTTAATACCAGAAGCATGGCAGAGGGATGCCAAAATGGATAAGGATAAGAGAGGTTTTTATGAATACCATGCTAGAATCATGGAATCATGGGATGGACCAGCGGCGCTTGTTTTTACAGACGGTCATAAAATCGGCGCGACAGTAGACAGGAATGGCTTGCGTCCTATTCGTTATACTATTACCAAAAATGATTTGGTCATTATGGCTTCAGAAACCGGTGTAATAGAAGTAGAACCAGACAATGTGGTAAAGAAGGGCAGTCTACAACCCAGTGAAATGATTGTGATTGACACAAAGAAAAGAAATATTCTTCTAGATGAAGAAATCAAAAAAGAGATATGTACCCAAGAAAACTATGGGGAATGGATAGAGAAAAATAAGCTGACTTTGGAAGACTTTGAACCTTCTAATGAAGTAAGAAAAATGAATAAAGAAGTTTTGCTGCAGAATCAAAAGATATTTGGTTATACAGAGGAAGAGATTAAAGATGTTCTTAGTGTTATGGCTAAAAATAAAGAAGAGCCAATAAGTGCTATGGGTATAGATATGCCTTTGGCAATTTTATCAAAGCGACCTCAGCTTTTATTTAATTACTTCAAACAAAAATTTGCTCAAGTTACCAATCCTCCTATTGATCCTATTAGAGAAAAGATGGTGATGTCTCTTTTACAATATATTGGGCAGCATGGGCAATTCATAGATGAAATAGAGATCGAAAAGAAACAGCCTTTTATAGAATTAGAACAACCGATCTTGACCAATGCAGAACTTGAAAAATTACGCCATGTATATACAGAGGATTTTAAGGCTATTACATTACCTATGACCTTCCCTATAGATAGTGGAGAATCTGGACTTAAAACAGCACTGGATAATTTATGCAAAAGGGCTGTTGAAAATATAAAAAGAGGATATAATATTTTGGTTTTAAGTGATACCAATATAGATTTATACAATGCACCTATTCCGAGTTTATTGGCATTAGGCGCAGTACATCATCACTTAATAAGAGAGAAGCTGAGGACACAGGCAGATATTATTATTGAATGTGGTGATGCAAGAGATGTAATGCATATGGCATTGTTAGTAGGCTATGGAGCAAAAGCCATCAATCCCTACTTGGCTTTTGAATCCATACGACATATGATAAATAATAAACAGATGCTAAAGGATATTGAGGTAGAAGAAGGTTATGAGAATTATCGTTATGCTATTGCTCAAGGGTTATTAAAAGTTATTTCAAAAATGGGAATATCTACCTTGCAAAGTTATCATGGAGCACAAATTTTTGAAGTGCTGGGTCTGCACCAAAATGTAGTGGAGGAATATTTTGCAGGAACGCCTTCTAAACTATCTGGCTTAGACTTAGATGGTATAGCCCAAGAAGTTATTACACGACATACCAGTGCAAATGATATGTTTCAAACAGGAGATAAGAAGCTGGATGAGGGTGGAGAGTTTGTATGGAGACCTGAAGGGGAATATCATATGTTTACCCCTAAAAGGGTAAAACAGCTGCAAATGGCTTGCAAAAACAACAACTACGAGATGTACAAAGAATACGCTGAGAATATTAACAATAGTAAAGAAGCTACAGCTACTCTAAGAGGCTTACTAAAGTTTAAAAGGGGAAAAAGTATAGCTATTCAAGAAGTGGAGTCAATTGATAATATTGTAAAGCGCTTCACAACCGGGGCTATATCTTTTGGTTCCATCAGTAAAGAATGTCATGAAGCTCTAGCGATTGCTATGAATGCAATTGGGGGCAAAAGCAATAGTGGTGAAGGGGGGGAAGATGCCAAGCGTTATTTCTCTGATATCAATGGCAATATTAGAAAAAGTGCAGTGAAACAGATTGCATCAGGAAGGTTTGGTGTAACCATCGACTATTTAGTAAATTGTGATGAGATTCAGATTAAAATGGCTCAAGGCGCAAAGCCTGGTGAAGGAGGACATTTACCTGGTAACAAAGTAACAGATGAAATTGCCAAAGTGCGACATTCTCTGCCGGGTATTGATTTGATTTCTCCTCCGCCACATCATGACATTTATTCAATAGAAGATTTAGCACAGTTGATCTATGACTTAAAAAATGCTAATCCTAAGGCACGTATTAACATAAAGTTAGCCGCCAGCACTGGTATCGGAACTGTTGCAGCTGGTGTAGCAAAGGGGCATGGAGAAATTATTACCATTAGTGGGCATGATGGGGGGACAGGGGCAGCTCCTATTAGTTCTATGAAATATGCAGGGCTTCCTTGGGAGCTGGGCTTAGCGGAAACACAACAAACCTTACTTCTTAATAACCTTAGAAGTCGTATTACCCTACAGGTAGATGGTAAGATGAGTACTGGAAGAGATGTGGTTATTGCGGCTTTATTAGGAGCAGAGGAGTATGGATTTTCTACAGCAGCTTTAATTGTCAACGGATGTATTATGTGTAGACGTTGTAACCTGAACAAGTGTCCTGTGGGCATTGCTACCCAAGAAAAAAATTTAAGAGAAAGGTTTAAAGGAAATCCTCAATATACAATAAATTATTTCACCTTTATCGCTCAGGAAATAAGAGAAATTATGGCAGAACTAGGTTTTAGAGCCATTGACGATATGATAGGCAGGGTAGATTTGCTGGAGGCAAAAGAGCTTAAAGAGAGCAAGATAAAAAATCTGGATCTTGCATCTATCTTATACAGACCAGAGCTGCCTTCTAGGATTATTGGAAGATGTACGGTGCCTCAAGAACATAAAATAGAGGATGTATTAGATCGACAGCTGATAAAAACAGCAGCACAAGCATTAGATAGCCAGAAAAAAGTACAAAAAACCTTTAAGATTACAAATACGGATCGGACTATTGGTACTATGTTAAGTGGGGTTATTGCAAAACAATTTGGTGAAAAGGGATTGCCAGAAGATACCATTCAGTACACCTTTAAGGGTTCTGCTGGTCAGAGTTTCGGTGCTTTTTGTGCTAAAGGAATTACGCTAAGATTAGAGGGAGATGCCAATGATTATCTAGGAAAAGGACTATCCGGAGGTAAGATTATCGTAACCCCTGCTAAGGAAGCCACCTTTGATACTAGAGAGAATATTATCGCCGGCAACACACTTCTCTATGGAGCTACCTCTGGTGAAGTATATATTAGTGGTGCTGTAGGGGGAAGGTTTGCTGTTAGAAATAGTGGTGCATTAGCAGTTGTAGAGGGAATTGGAAATCATGGATGTCAATATATGACGGGGGGTGTAGTTGTTGTATTAGGCAGTGTCGGTAGAAACTTTGGAGCAGGGATGAGTGGAGGTACTGCTTATATAATAGATGAAAATGATTTAGAAGAGAAAGTAAATCAAGAAATTGTTGATGTGGAAGTGCTACAGGATACACAAGACATAGCTTTAGTGAAAAGTATGATAGAAAATCATTTGAACTATACCAATAGTTCTAGAGCAAAAGAGATATTAGATCATTGGGAGATCTATGGGAAACAATTTGTGAAAGTTAGTTCACCCTTATATAGAGATATCCTCAAAAATAAAGAGCATACTTTACTGCAAGCAGCTACAATATAACTACGCAGCTTAGGTAATTGCTGCTTTATAAAGGTTTGTAAGAAAACCATTGCTATAAAAGCATCCTTACTTTACTATGAAGAAGGATGTTTTTATATGAAAAAAGTGTTTTATGTACAATAGTGAGGGTATACAGTAATTGGGATTGTTACATAGAATCAAGATGCTGATGTTAATTTTATTGAGATATGTCTTAAAAATAAAACAACTGAGTTTTTCATATAGAGTTAGTATTTTTTAGTTAGTAGAATATACAAGGGGGAAAAGAAGATGAGTATTACTATTAATTTTGAACATTTGATTAAGGAAGTTACTAAATGTTGCTTAGGTGAAGAACAATGCAGTTCTTGTGAAAAAGATACTTGTTTAATCGGGTATTGCAAAAAAAGCCTTACAACTTCTCTAAAGCAACATAATGAATTTATAGATGGTGGTATGGAGGAAATACCTTATAATGATACAAAAATTTACGATGATGAAATGATTGTAGACACCATTGGTTTTCTTTTGAATCAGTGTAAAAATTGCAATCTCTATCATGATGAGGAATGTATTATTAATATTGTAAGAAGTGCCTTAGAAATTATACTGTTAGGAGAAGCCCAGGATTATAAAGGAAGTACATTATTTTATTTAGGAGATATTAAAAACGTTAATGAAGAAATAGCAGACAAAATATTCCAAGCTTTTCAGTGTAAAAAAAGTGCTTCATAACAATTTGAAACTTTAAAATATAGGAGGAGAAAGAATGGAGAAGAAAAGTTTAACAGTAGAAAATGTAATCGGTGAAACAAAAGGAACAGAGCTAGAAAGAATTGTAAAGCAAAACTTTACCGGTGAAACTAGCGAAGTAGGGGTTTATCTCGCTATGGCTAGGTTAGCTCAGTGTCAAGGATATCCTGAAATTGCTGAAGTTCTAAAAACCATTGCATGGGAGGAAGCAGAACATGCGGCAAGATTTGCTGAATTTAACAGCATGATTCAAGAAGATTTGTTTGATAATATCAGACAGATGCTGGAAGGAGAAATCTTTGCAAATGAAGGTAAAAAACAAGCTGCAGATAAGGCTGCGGCATTAGGGCTAGATACAATAAGGGATTACTTCAATGAATCCGCAAAAGACGAGGCAAGGCATGCTAGAATGTTGGAGGGAATCTTAAACCGTTATAAATAATATAAACAGGGACAGGGCTTTGTATGGTTATCTACGTACAAGGTTCTGTCCTTGGTTTTCCTTGCCTTACTTCCTATCTTTCTCTTTGACTGTGCATATGCTTAAAGCTTACGGGTAATAATACGAAAAAGTTGGTAGACAAATGAATATATACCTTTACGCTAATAGAATTTCTATGATAGAATAGTAGCAATATACTTATACAAGAGGGAAGGAAAACACAATGTCACTAATCAAAGAGAAAAAGGGAACATGGATTACATATCGACCTGATATTAAAGTTTTAGACTGTACCATTCGAGATGGCGGATTGATTAACAATTATCAATTTGGAGAAGACTTTGTTCGTGCTGTTTATGATACTTGTGTAGAAATTGGTGTAGATTACATGGAAATAGGAAAAATTGCTTCTCCGAAGGTAATGTCTACTAAAGAGTTTGGTCCTTGGAACTTTTGTCTAGAAGAAGACCTTAGAAGTGTTGTAGGCAGTAATGAAACACCGCTTAAATTAGCAGTGATGGCAGATATAGGAAGAACTTTTAAAGAAAATATTCGCCCAAGAGAAGACAGCGTCGTGGATATGGTGCGAGTTGCAGCCTATATTCATCAAATTCCAGCTGCTATTGAATTAATTGAAGATGCGCATAGTAAAGGATATGAAACAACGATTAATTTAATGGCTATTTCAAAGGTATCAGAAACTGATTTAGACGAAGCACTTGATATTTTTGCAAATACTAACGTGGATGTAATCTACTTAGTGGATAGTTTTGGTACTTATTATTCAGAACAAATTCATAGGTTGGTAAAAAAATATTTAAATATAACAGAACAAGTGGGGAAAAAGGTGGGTATACACGCCCATAATAATCAGCAATTGGCCTACGCCAATACCATTGAATCTTTAATCATGGGTACAAGTTATCTAGATGCCACCGTTTATGGTTTAGGGAGAGGAGCTGGAAACTGCCCTTTGGAATTATTGATGGGGTTCTTGAAAAATCCAAAATACAACATTGTTCCGCTGCTTAAACTAATTGAAAAGTACGTAAAGCCGCTTCATTTAGAGATGAACTGGGGATATGATATTCCCTATATGCTGGTGGGCCAACTAAATGAACATCCTAGAACAGCAATAGAGTTCATAAAAAATGATGAAAGAGACTTTGTGAAACTTCACAATACTTTGTTAGATATGCAACCTTGAAGAGAATGGAAAGCCAAATACTATAGAAAGTTACCGAGATCTATTAAGACAACAAAAAATCCAACAAAGCACACGATAATTTAGTGTTTTTGTTGGATTTTTTTATTTACTAAAGGGATTATTGTCTTCCTCTTAAAAACTTAGCTTCCAGCCATACGATAAGCTGATACATTAAAGCTGTAGCAATTGCCAAAACAATAACTCCCGCCATCACGATATCTAATCTAAATACTTGACCGCCATAGACAATTAAGTAACCTAATCCAGCCTTAGAAACAAGAAACTCTCCAACGATTACTCCTACCCAGGACATACCAATATTAATTTTCATGGTATTTAGCATAGTAGGGATACTGGCAGGAAAAACAACCTTTTGTAGTATTTGAAATTTTGTAGCACCGAAGGTCATAAGCATTTTTATTTTTTCTTCATCTACTTCTTTAAAACCATTGTAGGTGGCTAAAATCGTTACAACGAGAGAAATTGCTAGGGCAGTTACGATGATACCCCGCATGCCGGCTCCAGCCCATATGATAATAATAGGTCCCAGAGCAATTTTAGGTAAAGCATTTAAGACCACCAGATAAGGGTCTAGTACTTTAGCTGCAAAATCTGACCACCATAACATAATGGCAGCAATTGTTCCTAAAATAGTACCTATAACAAAACCCATGACAACTTCAAAAACAGAGATAGCTGTATGTTTAAAAAGTGAGCCGTCTCGTGATAGGTTAATAATCAATTTAAAAACTTCAGAAGGTTTACTGGTGAAAAAAGAATCAATCCAATTTAGGGTAGCGGCGACTTCCCATAATAGTAGAAAACCTAATAAAACACATACTTGAGACAACTTAATTTTTAAGCGATGCTGCTTAAGGGCTTTAAGATATTCCATATGACTGGAGGAGTGCAAAGTATTTCCAAAAGTTTTATTATTTGACATACACATCTAACTCCTTCCATATTTCATTAAAGTAATGTCTAAATTCCGGAGCTTCACGACACTTTAAGGGGGTACGCTCAGCACTGCAGGTTAATTTAATTTCGTGGATACTTTTGATGCTGGCAGGTCGTTTAGAAAGTACTAAAACTCTATTTGCCATGGATATGGCTTCTGCTATGTCATGTGTGACCATAATAGCGGTTTTTTTCTCCCTCTTTAAAATCCCTGCAATATCATCACTAACCGCTAAACGACTCTGATAATCTAGAGCAGAAAAGGGTTCGTCTAACAATAGTAACTCTGGTTCAATAGCAAGGGTTCGAATAAGAGCAACTCTTTGGCGCATTCCACCAGATAATTGATTAGGATAATGGTTTTTGAAATCCTTTAAACCGTAAGTATCTAACAGCTTTGTAACCCTTTCAATACTCTCCTGATTTACTTTATTTTGGATCTCCAATCCAATTAATACATTTTCCATAATTGTGCGCCATTGAAATAAGTGATCACTTTGAAACATATATCCAATACTTCTATTAGGCCCCTCTGTTTGCTGACCATTTATAAAAACTTCTCCAGAGCTAGGCTTGACTAGTCCCGCAATAATTGATAATATGGTGGATTTACCGCAACCACTAGGTCCTACAATGGTAATAATTTCTCCTCTATCAACATCAAAAGAAAGATGATCCAAAGCCTTTGTCTCACCATCTAGCGTATGGTAAGTTTTTAAAATATTTTTTATCTCTATGAATTTAGTTTCTTCCACAACCATCCCTCCTTTAAAAATAAACCATAATAATAAATGTCATGTTATTATAGTATGACAGAAGAGAAATTGTGTTACTGAAAAGGGAACAAACTATTCTTTTTCTTAATTAAGGAGGTATTTTACAAGAAAATGTAGAAAAAGTAGTGCAGGGTAAAAAGTATTGTTATGTTGTTAAAGTAGTTGATGCTTATATAAAAGAGGGTAGTAGAGTGTTATATATAAAAAAACATAGATGACATAGAAAGGTATCCTTTAGGTTAGTGTGTTAATTATTTGTTCATAAGCAATGAAGATTTACTTTAGTAAAGAGATTTGAGAAAAGACAAGGAGGAAGCAAAAGTGTTTAAGAGTTTAACTGGTAAGTCAATCATATCCTTTGGCATTATCATAAGTATCATTTGTGGATTGTTTGGTATGGTGACTTATAGGATTGCTAAAAGTATTGTTGAGGAAGAAATAGAAAGTAAGTTACAACATCAAATGGCAGAGACGGTTTATGAAATAGAAAACTACTTAACTGCTCATAAAAAAACAGTTTATGGCCTGTCAAAAACCATTGCAGCTATAGGCAACAGCTTAACAAGGGAAGAGTATATTGAGCTTTTAACAAATTATCCTTTAGTTAATGAGCAGACTTTGGGCACAGGTGTGTGGTATGAACCCTATCAATACCGTGAAACAATAAAGTATTTTGGACCCTATGCCTATAAAGATAATAACAATGTGATTTTTACCGAAGAATATGCTACAGAAGCATATGATTATGTTAGCTGGGACTGGTACACTATGGCCAAGGAGGTTGTAAATGATGTGGCATGGACAACACCCTATTATGATGAGCTATCAGGAATCATTATGATTACTGCTGCTGCCCCCTTCTATAATAAAAATAATGAGATTCAAGGCGTTGTGACTAGTGACATGGATTTAAATGTATTGTATGAGATTATCGATAATGTTAAAGTGGGCTATACTGGTAGAGCACATCTTATCGATGCTACAGGGGTATATATTGTAACAGATGATGCTAAGAAGAGTATGGAGGTTTCCATTTTCCAAGATGAAAACCCTAGTTTTGCTGCAGAAAGTGAAGTGATTTTAGAGCAAATGGAGGGGAAGTTCCAGTTTGAAGATAAAGAGGGTACATACTACGCTTACTTTGCGAAAATACCTGAAACAGGATGGGACATTGTATTAACTATTTCTCAAGAGGAAGCTGCTTTATCACTACTAAACCTTAAAAGAGGAATTTTATTAACCAGCCTCCTTATTTTAATTCTTGGTATCTTAGCTACGGTGATGATAAGCAGATCTATCTCTAAACCAATGATCGATCTATCAAAGGATATTGAAAAACTGTCTAACTATGATTTAACTTGTGATGAAAAAGATGCAACAATAAAGTATTTAAAAAGAGAAGATGAGATAGGAAGGATTGCAAAAGCCCTAACAACGATGCAAAATAGCTTTGTTGATTTAATCAGACATGTTTCTGATACTTCTCACCATGTAGCTGCTTCTTCACAAGAGTTGACTGCCACTAGCCAACAATCTGCACTTGCAGCAGATGAGGTAGCTAAAACCATTGAAGAGATAGCAAAAGGGGCGAATGAGCAGGCGAAGGATACAGAAAAAGGAGCAATATATATTAATAAACTAGGTAAATTAATTGAGAATAGTCATCTAGACATCAAAGAGTTAAATATCTCTACCGAAGAAGTAAATAGGTTAAAAGACGAAGGCTTTGATATTCTAAAAGATTTAGTGGAAAAGACAAAACTCAGTAATCATGCAACAAAAGAAGTACATCAAATTATTATGAATACAAACGAAAGTGCTGAAAAAATAGGAACTGCCAGTGAAATGATTAGGAGTATTGCAGAACAGACAAACCTGTTGGCGTTAAATGCAGCCATAGAAGCAGCTCGTGCTGGAGAAGCTGGGAGGGGATTTGCAGTGGTAGCAGAGGAAATAAGAAAGCTAGCAGAGCAATCTAATAGATTTACAGAAGAAATTACTACAATTATTCAAGAGTTGGTAGATAAGACAGAATACGCTGTTGATATGATGGTAAATACTGAAAATATCGTTATATCCCAAACAAATAGTGTTGCGTCGACACATGCAAAGTTTCAGGGAATTAATAGTGCAATTGAAAAGATTAACAAAATCATAATGGCTATTAATCAATCAAGTAAAGAAATGGAAAACAAAAAGAATGAGATGATAGAGATTATTGAAAATTTATCAGCGATCTCAGAGGAAAATGCAGCTGGTACAGAAGAAGCTTCTGCAGCAGTAGAAGAACAAACTGCTTCTATGCAACAAATCGCCAGTGCCAGTGAAGCCTTATCAAAGCTATCAGAGGAAATGCAGAACAGTATTTATAGATTCAAGTACTAAGCCCATAGTTACTTTTGTAAAGCTTTAGATCTTTCTTGAAATATCCATGAGTTTTAAAAAAACAGCCCTGTGGTATAGGAGACCACTGAAAAAGTTATTTTTGTCATCCTGAGCGTTAGTGAAGGATCTTAATTATATTGAAAACATAAGATTCTTCAACTTTGTTTCAGAATGACAAACAAAAAACTATAGTTTTTCAGTGGTCTTGTGCTATAGAGGGCTGTTTATATGTATTTTCAATGTGATAACAAGTATAACGTTATATAATATTCATTAGCGTTAACTTAAACCATAATTTGGCGGCCTTCGTTATCCCAAGATCCTTCGCTACCCTCAGGATGACAGTTCGAGAAAATTTTGGTAATAACTGTGTTAAGTTAACGCCTATGATATAATAATATTTTGGCAATAGGTATAATTTTCAATTTTCTTACTTAGTTCCATATCAAAAATTTGTAGCAGCAGGCTGCTTTCTTCACAGATTTTAGTCTGCTTTACTTCGTTTATTTTTCTTTTTAGATCTTGTATCTCTTTTATTTCTCTTAAGACTTCCTTTTCTAGGTTATTTTGTACTAAACTCAGCACCATTCCAATTCCCCCTCATACGAATTAAAAAGAAATTATTTATAAGCTAAATATAGTACCCAAGTACTATATTTTTACATTATACCTCTTTTTTTGACAAATTTGTACATTTTTTTTCAAAATTCTTCTATAATTAAGTAGAAATATTCCCATTATCGTATTTTAAAATTGAAACTTTTTCAATAAAATATAGCCTATGAGGTTGGAAAAACAGCAACTTTCTTGAAGAAAGTACCAATTCATGATATGATTTTAGATAATAGCAAACTAGTTGAAAGGCAAGGATACAAAGCAATGAGACTAAGGGAAAACACTTTTCTATGATTGCCAGGCTGCTAAACAGGTTATAGTATTGTAACCGTTTATTGGGACCTAAGAGAAAGTTTTTTTGCTTTCATGAAGAATATTTTTGATAAAGAATATAAGCAACTTTAAAAATAGATACACTGATTTAGATAGAGTAAATTCACAAACAAGGTAGGTTTTATTAATGGGCAGCAGCTATATTCATGAATTTGATATCCACGAAATGTTTAGCAGCACTGATATGCAAAAAATTTTTATTGGTGCTTCTAAGAAAAATGCGGAGGAGTTTGTTGTAATCAATATTGTAAATGATGAAAGATTTTTACAGGAAGAGACAAAGAAACAACTTCAGTGCTTAGATAACTTGATTTACTTTGAAGACCTAGATGAAGCAATTGTTCTTGTTACTAGATTTAATAAGGCAATATATTTAACAGAATATATGGATCAAAATGTAGTCAGCATAAAAGAACGTTTAGACTTAGCTTATCAATATCTAAAAAAAATAGCCATGTACGAGGACCTTCCAAATGATATTAAAGGAATGTTAATAGAAGAGGCTCAGGTCATTATAAAAGACGGAAATATAGCATTGAATGATTTGTTGATTATAGGTAAGAACTCAATAAGTAGAGAAGATAATTTTCAAAGAGTAAGTAAGCTTGTGGGCAGTGTCCTTAATACAATTATCTTTTCAAATACCTCATCAAATAATAAACAGTCTCAAGACTTAAGCAAAGTATTAGAACTTATAAATAGTTTACAATATGCTACACATCAATATGAAAGTTTAAGTGGAATATTAAAGGCCTTTAACCAGTTGGATAATACTAGCACAAATCATAAAGAGGATGAAGAAGCAGAAGAACTTCCCCAACAAGATCATAAATATGCTGGAAGATCACGAAAAGAAAAACAAGGATATACGCTTAAAAAGGTAAGTGTGGGTATCTTGTTGGCTGGACTAATTATTGTGGTATTAGTACTGGTAGGAGGCGATAAGTTTACATCCGTTGATAATAAAGTAGAAATATATTATGATTCGGAAGACAGTGATGACAATACTGTGGATCATGGAGATGAAGGCAATAGTGAAGGTCAGAATCCTTTTGCTGAGGGCAGTCATAGTTCAGAGAGGCTTGAAGAATATAAAATATCCAATTTAAATCCCGACTTTATTAAAGTGGATAAAAGTATATTTCGAAGTGGAGAATATTCTTTGAAATTTATAAACAGCACATATGATGTATCTAAGAGCATTTACTTGAATCATGTAAATCTATATAAAAACACTACTTTTTCTTTGTGGATTATGGCAGATACTTTAGAAGAAATCAGACTGAACTTTAAAGGCTATAATAACAGTCATTTAATATCTGAGAAGTTTATTTATCATAGACCTAAGGTAGCAGGAGTATGGGAAATGATTTACTTCGATGTGCCTGATGGAGAATACAATAAAATAAAATTGACGTTGTTTAATACAGATGCTACAGTTTGGATTGATGATATAAAAATTAATTCTTATAAATAAACATATATCAGTACACTGTAAGAACAAAAACATAATGCATAATAAATAAAAGGAAAGAATTTGTAAAAAGTTTACATCAAACTACAGGACACTTCTAAAAAAGACTTGACAAGGAATGGTTTTCTTATTATTATATTAATAATATACTTAATATGTAGCAAAACGTTGAGTAAGAGGAGTAATTATGCTAGAAGATCACAGAGAGCCGGCGTTGGTGGGAGTCCGGCATTGGAAAGCGTAGTGAATGGGCTTATGAGTGGGAACTGAAGGATTTAGTAGGTGACCCGGGTTTCTCCCGTTATAGAGATAGGATATCGGCTATGATACCTGTATCTGAAAAAGTGGGTTTAATTTATGACCAATTGAGGTGGCACCGCGATGATTCGTCCTCTATACATTCTAAAGAATGTATAGAGGACTTTTTATTTGCAATGCTTTCTATAAGAATAAATACTTTGTGAAAAATAAGAGGAGGATATTTAACATGGAAAAGATGAATGGATATTTTGGTGAATTTGGTGGGGCATTTGTTCCTGAAGCATTAAAAAATGTTTTATCAGAGGTAGCAGAAAAATTTTATCAATATATTGAAGATCCAGAATTTCTACAGGAATTACAATATTATCAAAAACAGTATATAGGTAGAGAAAACCCTCTCTACTATGCTGAAGGATTAACCCAGAAGGTGGGAGGCGCTAAAATATATCTAAAGCGTGAAGATCTAAACCACACAGGGGCACACAAAATTAATAATGCCATCGGACAGGCATTATTAGCAAAAAAAATGAATAAGAAAAGAATTATCGCAGAAACAGGAGCTGGGCAGCATGGTGTGGCAACAGCTACAGTATGTGCTTTGATGGGATTGGATTGTACTATATATATGGGGGAAATTGATACAAAAAGACAAGAGTTAAATGTCTTTAGAATGGAGATGTTAGGTGCAAAAGTTGTGCCAGTAACCAGTGGCACAGCTACTTTAAAAGATGCTGTTGATGCAGCTTTAGAAGATTTTGTCACTAACGCTGACGATACTTTCTATTTATTGGGATCAGCGGTAGGCCCTCATCCTTATCCTACTATGGTGCGGGAATTTCAAAGTATTATTGGTATAGAAGCCAGAAGACAAATACTGGAGGCAGAGGGAAAACTTCCAGATTATTTAGTGGCTTGTGTCGGGGGAGGCAGTAATGCTATCGGTTTATTTCATCCATTTGTAAAAGATGAAGAAGTAAAAATCATTGGTGTAGAACCTGCTGGGAAAGGGTTAGAGACAGAAGAACATGCTGCTTCCATTTCGAAAGGAACAGTTGGTGTCATTCACGGGTTTAAGTGCTATACGCTGCAGGACGAAAATGGCGAACCTCTGCCAGTACATTCTATAGCGGCAGGTTTAGACTACCCAGGTGTGGGACCGGAGCATAGTTACTACAAGTCAATAGGTAGAGGAGAATATGTAGCTGTTACAGATGATGAAGCATTGGAAGCTTTTTTTCTACTATCTAAAACAGAAGGAATCATTCCAGCTATTGAAAGTGCTCACGCCATTGCTTATACAGTTAAGTTGGCAGAGACATTAGCACCTAATAAAATTATCATTGTCAATTTATCTGGTAGGGGAGACAAGGATGTTAAGCAGGTAAAAGAAATGATAGAAAAGAAGTAAGTTTTTTCGATCAGAGCCATTGAAAAGCCTACCTACGCTAATACTTATTAACTCTAAAAGAAAGAAATTAGATAAAGCTAAATAATACGAAAGAACCCCAAGAGTAGCCTATTATTGGGGTTCTTCTGTATTATCTCATCAACTTAAATTAACTTTAATAATTTATAACCATAAATCCTAACTTTCAGCTTCCTGGGGTTTTAAGTCCTCTTCTTCAATATCTACATAGTCCTCTTCTTTATGATCTTTGGAAAGAGATACTGACTGAGGGGTACTCTGTTTTTTAAGTAGATACTCTGGCAGCTGAAGTCCTGCGCTGTTGAATACATCTTGAAGTGGTGGAAGAGATTGCATCATACCAGATAAAAAGTTTGCCGTAGCTGTTTTTCCCCCTTCTTTTCCTCCAGTATTATCCCATACAGTAACCTTATCGATGTTGATTCCTTTGATAGCTTCTACCTGAATTTTGATTAATTCTGGCAGTTTATCTACAATCATCAATGTTACTGCTTTTTCAGCGTCTCCTCCCGCAGCTTCTACGATTTTACTAAAACCTTCTGCTTGTTTTACAAGCATTTCCTTGGTACCTCTAGCTTCTGCATCCATTTTGGCAAAGATAGCATCAGCTTCCCCTCTAGCTTTTCTTCTAAATTCCTCTGCTTGAGCCTCTGCTTCAATTTCAAGCTTTTGTTTTTCAATTTCGGCACGAACAATAACATCTGCTTCTTTCGTGGCCTTTTCTCTTTTTGCCCTGGCTTTTTCAGCCTCTTCCTCAGCAAAATAGGCTTCTTCCAAAGCTTTTGCAGCTTGAATCTTTTCAGCAGCTGTAGCTTTTCTTTCCGCCTCTGCTGCTTTCTCTCTTCTTTCTGCCTCGGAGTTTGCAACGGTGATCTTAGACCTATTTTCACCCTCTACTGCAGTAGCATTGGCTTCCGCAACCTGTACCCTTTGATCCCTGTGGGCTTTAGCTTCACCAATGGCACCATCTCTATCTTTTTCTGCAACACTTTTTTTGGCATCATTGACAGCTTTTGCGGCAGCTTCTTTACCTAAAGCATCTATATAGCCTGATTCATCATTAATATCCGTTACGTTTACATTAATCAGTCTTAAACCGATTTTCTTTAATTCGGTTTCAACATTACTAGATACCGCCTCTAGAAACTTATCTCTGTCGGTATTGATTTCTTCGATATCCATTGTAGCGATTACTAGTCTCAACTGACCAAATATAATATCTTTGGCTAGTTCTTGTATTTCCGCCAGCTTTAATCCTAGTAACCTTTCTGCTGCATTCTGCATCACTCCTGGTTCAGTGGAAACACCAACGGTAAATCTTGAAGGAACATCTACCCTAATATTTTGCTTACTAAGAGCCTTTTGAAGATTTACTTCTATGGATATTGGTGTAAGGTCTAAAAATTCATAGTGTTGAATGACTGGCCATATAAAAGCAGCTCCCCCATGAATACACTTTGAAGAATTGTTGCCTGCCTCTCCTTTCCCAACTTTACCATACACAACTAAAACTTTGTCCGATGGACATTTTTTATATCTAGCAAAAAGTGCTGCGATGGTACCAAAAATAATAACAACAATAACGGTTACAAGTATCACACCATAAGCCTGACCCATTTATTCATCCCCCCTAGTTATTTTTTCAACTAATAAAATGCTATTGCTTAATACATCCTTCACTTGAACAACAGTACCTGTAGGAATAGCCTCTTCTTCATCTGTCATAGCATCCAATTCCCTAAAAGTATCTTGTAAGGTAATACTTACCTTACCTGTACCATTCCTTTTTGCAGGAATACGTATATATACTTGACAAGTAGCTCCTTTAGCGTATTCTATTTGCATATTACCATTGTGAGTTAGTTTCATTGTGAAGTAAAAAAGGACTGATACAATAAGCATTACTATAATGCCAAGTATAGTAGAGAGCAGTAAAGTGGAAAATGTACCCATTCCTGCATTTGAAAAAGTGATTCCTGACCAACCAAAGACAGTAAAAAAAGTAATAAAGTTTCTAATGGTGAATAAATTTAGCGATGATTCAAACTCTAGATCGCTGTCTAAATCTAATCCCTCTTCAACACCCTCTATGCCATCTCCATCACCGAGACCTAAAAAGGTAGCTACTAACTGTATAATAAATAAGACTGTAAAGGGAATAGCTAAATACCAATAAATCTGCTCCAAAACAAGTACTTCTGAAAGCCAAGCTATCAACTAGTTTACCCCCTTTCTTAAATATTTCCTACCTAACCAACTTCGACACTTCTTCCTAAAAACCTTTTAAAATGAACATATTTCTCTCTGAATTTCTTGATTGAGTAGAATATCGGAGGATGTAGAAAAAAGATTCAATTTGTCTAAGAAGTGCTTTTACTATAACTCGTGTATTTTTCAGTGCTAGTCATAAAAAGTACAATGAAGAAAGTTCTTTAAGCATACTTATATTTTTATGCAACTAAGTAGAAATAGTTGCATAATGTAAGGCAAAAATTCGAAATTACAGGCGTATATCTATTGATGATAATATACTAAAAGCTCAACCATAGAAATTGCAAAGTATAAAAGTAAATCCTTATAAGCTACAGGATGATTTTCAATCCTATGGAGATATTATTTCACAGAGGGAATTTTAATCTAATGTAGAATAAGTAATAGAGAAAAAATATTAAGTAGTACTGAAGGAGGGTAAAATGAAAGTGATTGACTTATCCCATACAATGCACCCAGAAATGCCAGTTTTTCCTGGTACAGAACCTCCTGTTTTTCAGCAGGCAAACACGCTAGAGAAGGATGGCTTTGCAGAAGTAAAGATGACTCTGTATTCCCATACAGGTACCCACATGGATGCCCCAGCTCATATGGAAAAAAATGGACTTACCTTAGATCAATACAATATAGATTATTTTATAGGTAAAGCTCTGATTATTGATTTTGCAAATACCAATATTGCTGAGGTGGATGTAAAGGATTTAGAAGTCTACGAAAATAAAATATTAAGAAGCAATTTTCTTATTTTAAAAACTGGATGGAGTAAATATTGGGGAAGCGAGAACTACTTTCACGGTTTTCCTGTATTGACAGAAAAGGCTACAAAATGGCTTACAACTCTTGATTTAAGGGGAATAGGTATAGATGCTATTTCAGTAGACCATATTGAATCTACAACTTTTCCTGTGCATCATATCTTGTTTGAAAAAAACATGGTAATTATAGAAAATATAACGAATTTAGATGCTGTCTATAAAGAAGAGTTTGTTTTTTCCTGTATGCCATTAAAAACTAAAGACGCTGATGGTTCTCCAGTTAGGGCAATAGCAATAGAGTATGAGAGTATATAAATTTTACAATTTCCCATAATTCTTTGATACTGATGCCATATTTTTTCTCCATACTATTGATGGAGAGGTATTTAAGTAAAAAATCAATGGGAAGGAGAATTTTTATGGATTGGAAAAAGAAAATTATACCTGCGACACTGGCTGTAGCACTTTTAGTACCAGTAGGAGTCTTTGCAAACAATAATGCAGATGCTGAGGAAAACTTAAAGGATATGGATAAGTCTCCAATAGCTATTACTAAATCCATAGGATTTAGGGGAGAGGGATCAGGTAAAAACCTAGAACTTACAGAGGAAATTAAAGAGAAGTGTCAGGAACTTAAAGAGAAGTTCGAAAAAGGAGAAATTACAAAAGAAGAATTTCTAAAAGAGATGAAGGAAGCAATGCCAGAAGGACGTAGGTTTAGAGAAAAAGCCTTCGTCAAGCAAGAGGAACTTCCAGAAGAAATAAAAATAAAACTGCAAGAACTTAGAGAGAAGCTACAAGATGACGAAATTACGAAAGAAGTATTTCAAGAAAAAATGAAGGAAATACTACCAGAAGGATTTCAGTTTAGAGTAAGAGGTTTTGATGGTCAAAAGGAGCTGTCTGAAGAGGTAAAGGCAAAACTACAAGAATTTAGGGATAAGCTGGAAAGTGGCGAAATTACTAAAGAAGAACTTCATGAGGAAATGAAGGCTGTGATGCCGGAAAGACTTCAGCTTAGGGAAAGAAAATTTGGTAATGAAGAAGCAAGACAGTTAAAGGTAGAGAATCTTTAATTTTAGAGAATAAAGTAGTAACGAACTACCTCTCTGCAAGGATGAAAATATAGTTAAGAAGACGTGTTAAGGCACGTCTTTTTTGGCATAATTTAAAATAAGGAGGTGTAGGATTTGTCATTTCAAATCTATTTAGTAGAGGATGATCATAATTTAAATTTAGTTTTAACCTCTTACCTACAGAAGGAAGGCTGGAGGGTTTCTTCTTTTTCAACAGGAGAGGCAGCAAGACAAGCCATTGAACAGCCGCCGGATCTGTGGGTATTAGATATTATGCTTCCTGATATAGATGGTTATCAACTTATCCGAGAAATTAAGGCGAAAAATCTTCAAACACCTGTTATTTTTATCTCTGCAAGAGATGCTGATATAGATCGGGTAGTAGGTTTAGAGTTGGGAAGTGACGACTATTTACCTAAACCATTTCTTCCAAGGGAGCTAGTGATTCGCACCCGCAAATTGTTGGAACGGATACACTCTAGTAGCACATCAGTTCAAATAATTCCTCCTTATAACATTGATGAAGCAAGCAGAAGTGCTAAATTAGGGGATACGATGATTGACTTAACTTCCAAGGAGTTTGACCTTCTCATTCTTTTTATAAAAAATCAGGGACTGGCTTTTTCCAGGGAACAGATTCTTATAAATATTTGGGGAGATAATTATTTTGGAAGTGATCGTGTAGTAGATGATCTTATTAGACGGCTGAGAAAAAAGATGCCATCTTTGAGTATAGAAACCATGTACGGTTATGGATATAGGATGGTTAAATCATGAAGAATCTACCCTTATCTTTGCAAATTTGGCTGGTTTTTGCGGGCATTATGCTGGCCATCTGTATTTTATTAACGGCTTTATTCCCATGGACATTGAGGGACTTTTTCACAAAAGAAGTATATGCAACCATTGAAAGTGCTCAAAACATGACGTTAAATCGTCTCAATAGAGAAGCTCCTTCTCAAGATTGGGAAGCTGATTTTTTGCCCAGAGAAAGACAACATTCGCTACAAGATATACGTACCGTGAATCATTTTATTATATTAAATGAAAACCAAGATATTATTGTTCCAAGGCTTCCAATGAAATTTATAAATAAAGTAAGGCTAGAGGCAAAGAATCAAGGAGCAGAACGGCAGCGCTATAGTGGAGAAATTGATGATAGGAAAGTCTTTTATGTAATAAGTAGAGGAGAATTGCTGGGCCATGAGTTTTTTCTTGTGTCTTACATGTGGGATGCTTATCGTGAGGACTTGGTACAGACGCTATTTACAAGATTGATATTGATTATGAGTTTGGTATTTTTGCTTAGTTGGATACCTTCTCTTTGGCTTGCAAGATACTTATCTAACCCTCTAGTAATCTTAGAAAAGCGGGTTAAGAAGCTGACAAATCGTGACTGGTATGAAACCATTCAGCTGCAGAGACAGGATGAGATTGGTAGATTAGGGCAATCCATAGAACAGTTAAGGAATCAATTAGTTCGCCAAGATGAGGCACAACAGTCTTTTTTACAACACACATCCCATGAATTAAAGACACCAGTAATGATTATACGCAGTTATGTTCAGGCAATTGGAGATGGGATTTATCCTAAAGGGGATTTAACAAATAGCCTGCAAGTCATTGAAGAGGAAGGCGAAAGGTTGGAAAAACGAATTCATAGTCTCCTTTATCTAACAAAGCTTGATTATTTAACTACCCATAAACCCTCTTGGGGAAGGATGGATATGTACCAATTAATCATGGATGTTGTAGAAAGATTTCGATGGAAACAAAGACAATTGGATTGGTCTATGGATTTATCACCTATACAAGTTGAGGGAGATCTTGAACAATGGCGTGTGGTACTAGAAAATTTATTGGATAATCAAATACGGTATGCTAGGCATCAAATACGTATCTCTCTGAGCAAATCAGAGGAAAATGAAGAAAAGATGGCTCTTCTTTGTATTTGGAATGATGGACCCAATATTGAAGGTGATACATTAGATATTCTTTTTAACAAATTCCATAAAGGAAACAAGGGAGAATTTGGGCTTGGTTTAGCCATTAGTCACCGTATTGTTTCTCTGCATGGTGGAAGAATTTGGGCAAAAAATGAAGAAAAAGGGGTATCCTTTTATGTAGAAATTCCTTTTGTGTAGGCTTTGTTAAATACTACTGTTGATTTTTGGTTAGATAATTGATAGTAACAACTGATGGAGGCTTTGTCATCCTGAAGGAGTTGAAGGATATTGATTGATAGCGCTGATTATAGGATCCTTCGCTATTGCTCAGGATGACACTGACTGCAACCCTCAGAACTTTTTCAATAGCAACATCTATCTTTAATAGAATAGAGCTTAATTTTTATAGATGTGCGCCCCTAAATTTAAATATACTAAGGGCTACATTTGCAGCCTGCGGTTTTGAGGCGAAACCGTAGACCGTGTATATTAAAATTTAACTTTAGAAGCGCACATCTATAGATATTAATTTTACGACTGAATAGATAAGGCTATAGATCTTTAAACTTTTCAATTTTTTCCTCCTCTAAACAAAAGGTTTTATGGAAATCCCTCCAATTAATATTGCTTCTTCTATGATGTTGCCACTGATAGAGATCCACATAATTTCTGATAAACTGGATGCAACGTCCTGTATAATGCCTAGATATAAAGACCAGTTCTCCAGCTTCTACATCGGTACCTATAACTGAAATTCTTATTAGAACGCTTTCATTGTCAAAAAGGCTTGATTTCAAATAGTTGAGAAGTTGAAGATTTTTTTCTTCTTGTAAGTCAATATTCCAGTATAAGAGTTTTTCAAAATAATAATATTCTTGAGATAAATGGAGCTTTCTTTTCCTAATATTATCTTCATAAACAAACACCTCTAACACTCTATTAACATTTACTAAAGCCCTTCCTTTGTTGCCCACTCTTACAGACAAATAAAACTTATCTTCATCCTCTTCATACTTTATATATACTTTATTGGTGATAATAATATTTTTAGGTCTTTTCACTAAATAGTACAAGAACATACCAGTAAATAAAGAATTGATCAGTACTCCTGAAAAACCTTGAAGCACTGTAAGTAGTTTCCCTACTTTATTGACAGCGGTAATATCTCCATAGCCAATAGTGAGATAGGTAACGCCGCTAAAATAAATGGCATCGCTTAAGGAAGGTTTTTTATAGTTTTGAGAATGTGTAATGATACCATTTGTATCAACGAGGGAATCGTGTTCTATATATAAATAAGCGAAGGACAATATATTTAAAATGACAATAACTACGTAGATTACTAACAAAACAAGAACTCTTTTTAATATATCCATTTTTTTACTCCTCAGGTGTGGTATAAATGTATGCCTTAAAGTTCATAGATGTATTATGTAACACACAAAATAAGTTTAAATTTCAATGAAAACTAGTATTAGCGTTCCCAAACCCATAAATTTTATTGCTACAGGGAAGAACTTCTATAAAACATTTCATTATAAAATATAAAAGATTCCATAAAATAAAGATTATAACCAAAAGTACCTAAAGGATGTGAAGGCATTTGGATATACATAATATAGGACAAACATTAATACTATTCATACTGTTAATCTTATCTGCTTTTTTTTCAACTTCTGAAACAGCACTAATGGCACTAAGTAGGATCAGAGTACGTCATATGGTAGAGGAAAACATTAAAGGGGCAGACTTAATTAATAAATATATAGCAGAGCCTAATAAACTCCTAGGTACAATTCTTGTAGGAAATAATATCGTAAATATAGGTGCTTCTGCCTTGGCAACAGCTATAGCTATTGATTTCTATGGTGATAAGGGGGTTTTGATTGCTACCATCGCTATGACGGTATTGGTATTGGTATTTGCAGAAATAACTCCTAAATCTCTTGCTGCTCAAAACGCTGAAAAAATATCCTTAAGGATCATAAAACCTATAGCGCTTGTAATTGTTTTACTTCATCCTATTGTGATCGTCTTTACCTTCATTACTGGCAGATTAATGAAAATACTAGGTGCTAATACAAATAAGGTTCGCCCCTTCATTACTGAAGATGAATTGAGAACTGTTGTCAATGTTAGTCAAGAAGAAGGGGTTTTAGAAGTCCACGAAAAAGAAATGATTTATAATGTTTTTGAATTTGGTGATCAACAAATAAGAGATGTAATGGTTCAAAGAACCGATATTATCGCAATAGATATAGAAGACACCTATGAAGAAGTTATTGAAATCATAAAAAACGAAAAATTTTCTCGCTATCCTATTTATGAAGAAGGAATTGATAATATCGTAGGGATAATAAATGTAAGGGATTTACTTTTTGTAGATAATTTACAAGACAATTTTAATATCAAAGAATATATTAGAAAGCCGTATTATACTTTTGAGTATAAGAAAATTGCCGATTTATTTAAAGAAATGAAAAAAAACAAAGTGCATATTGCTATTGCACTAGATGAATATGGAGGAACTGCGGGGATTGTGACATTAGAGGACTTAATTGAAGAAATCGTCGGAGACATTCAAGATGAGTACGATGAATATGAAAAGGAAATCGAGGTTATTCGACAAAATGAATATAGGGTTAAAGGAAATACCAAAATCGAACTGGTGAATGAAATGATCGGTACTGCCATAGAATCAGAGGATTTTGACTCTATTGGAGGATTTATTATAGGTGAGCTAGGAAGATTTCCTAAACTGGGTGAAACCATTAATTTTAATCATATAAAATTGGTGGTAGAGGATATAGAAGGAAATAAGATTAAAAAAATAAGGATTTTCACTTGAAAATCCTTATTTTTTATAAAGCCTCTTCCAACCTTTTCATCAACGCAGTTCTTCTTTCTCTAATCATATTCATGTAGAAGGTTTCCGTTTCTTGAACCACATCTGTAGGCAATTGATTTGCTCGAAGTTCAGCTTCCATCTCTTTTAGAATGTCTTGTAGTGCAACCTTCATAGAGTCTTCTAACATATTGGCAGCTTGAAGATACTTTCTAACCACCAGTGCTTGATTTAGTGGACCTTGTGATTTTTCTGCCATATATTCTTCATAGGCCTTTCTATACAAACTATTGGCCCTTTCTACTACCAAAGCCTCTAATCTTTCAAATTTGATTTGATACTTATTTAATATAGTTTCTACTGTGACAACTTTTTTCTCTTCAGATTGTGCAGCGGGGTTATTTGAATTATTATCCTCGATTAATGAATGATCCTCTGAATTATTTTCTATATCACTTTTTAATCCATCTTCTAAATCACCTTTTAAATCATTCTCTAAACCATTCTCTACGTCATAGAAGTCCAAACTTCCAAAATCAAAAAAACCTTCGCTAAGTTCTTGTTGTAGTTGGGATCTTAATGAGTCGTCTGCACCGAAAAAATAACTGTAGCCCCACACGCCAAGACCTGCAATAATCACTAAAAAAGAAATGAAAAAAATCAATAATTTTTTCTTCATGCAATTCACTCCTTGTCGATACGTTTATAAATTTTTATTTGCCAACATGTTTGTAGGCAAGGCACAGGACCATGGGCTTTATTATACTAACGATTTTATACTGACCTTGCTTTTAGACTATAGGCTTCATCTTAGCATGGGCGGGATCTTTAACTGTATTATACCACACTTTATCTACTGCAATAGCAGTTTAGCTTTGCCAAATTATAGGCTAGGGGTGTAGCTTCTGGCTTTGCTCCCCTCAGGATGACAAACTATGGTTTAGGTTAACGCTAATGATTTTGTATTTAAAAATTCTATAGGTCTGATCTGCATCATCAAACATTAAAATATAGACATTATTTAGTTGATTTTTGCATTATACTTCTATAAAATAAAGCTTGTAATTTGAAAGATGTTTATAATATAATCGTGTAATTTAGAGAGGAGCTATAAAATGAAAAAAATATTTTTACTTATCTTAGCAGGACTACTTGTATTTTCTTTACTAGGCTGTAGCAATAATAGTGCCCCTACAAATGTGGAGGAGCAAGAGGAAGGTTTTATTCCAGAAAAAATGGTTATTGGTGCAATTCCTACTCAAAATCAAGGTGATATGAGGGGAGCTATGGATAAACTAGGTGTTCATTTGTCTGAAAAACTAGGTACAGAAGTTGAAATAGAGGTTTATCCTGATTATAACGGTGTAGTAGAGGCTATGAACTATGGTCAAGTGGATATGGCCTATTTCGGTCCTTTGACCTATATCATTGCTAATGAAACCGGTGGAGCAGAAGCTATTATGACTCTATTAGTAAATGGAGAGCCTTATTACTATTCTTATATGGTGACTCATGTAGATTCTCCTCTTGATAGCTTAGAGGATGTTATAGAGAATGTAGGCAATTTACAGTTTGCCTTTGGTGACGTCAACTCAACGTCAGGCTCTCTTATCCCTACCTTAGAGTTAAAGGAAAAAGGTGTTTTTAGAGATCAAATGGATACAGACTTTAAAGAAATTTTCTATACAGGTGGTCATGATGCGGCTGCTTTAGCAGTGCAGGAAAAAAAGGTGGAAGTAGGAGCGGTTGACAGCGCTATCTTTGAAGTAATGAAAAGAAATGGTGTCATCGATGGAGAACAGTTTAAAATTATATGGCAATCAGAGCCATTATTTCAATACCCATGGGCTGTAAAAAGAGGAACTTCGGATGAATTAAAAGAAGCTTTAAGAAATGCATTTTTAACAGTAGAAGATCAAGAAATACTAGATGTATTTGGAGCCAGTGGATTTGCACTAGCTGAAGACAAAGATTATGAACCAGTAAGGCAAGCGGCAAAAGCTGACGGAAGGTTGTAGTATAAAATGTTGAAGGAAATCACAGTAAAAAGCAATAAAAACTTAAAATTTCCTCCTAGTATACAAAGCAAAAAGGTCTATCTGTGGATAGGCCTTCTTGCACTCATTGTTTGGAGTGCCAATGGAACCAACTTTAACCCTTTGTTATTCAGGGATTTTGGTAATACCTTGGACTTCATAAAAAGAAGTTTTCTTAACCCTGACTGGAGCGTTTTACCCTTGGCCTTGAAGGAGTCGATTATTACTATACAAATAGCTATCATGGGCACCGCAACAGCATTTCTCTTGGCAGTTCCTCTTGGTTTTTTAGGTGCAAAAAACACTTCACCCCACTGGAGTATTTATAGTCTTTTGAGAACTTTTCTAAGCTTTTTGCGTTCTATTCCTGAAATCGTATTTGCACTGATTTTTGTTCCTACTGTAAGCCTTGGACCCTTCGCAGGAGTGTTGGCACTGGCTCTTCATAATATAGGTGTAATGGGAAAACTCTTTTCAGAAATCATTGAATCTGCTGATATAGGTCCTCAGGAAGCTGTTACAGCAACAGGAGCTAAAAAACAAATAATGGTGCTGTACGGTATTGTTCCTCAGGTAATCCCCCATATTCTATCCAATGCTTTTTATCGCTTAGAGGTGAGTGTTAGAGCTTCCCTTGTCTTAGGTTTAGTAGGGGCTGGTGGTGTAGGCCAACTTTTAAGTATTCACTTTAAAATGTTTCAGTATAATAAAGTTGCGGTGGACTGTTTGGTTATTATGGCTATGGTAATCATCATCGACTATATTGGGGGCATCCTCAGGAGAAAGGTGATATAGTATGCAGCTTATCATTAAAGATTTGAAAAAGCATTATAATAAAAAAGAAACTTTTGCCCTAGATCATGTAAACCTCCATATTGATCAAGGAGAATTTATTAGCATCCTAGGCCTAAGTGGTTCTGGTAAATCTACTTTTATTCGTTGCCTCAATAGATTAATTGATCCTACAGAAGGAGAGATTTATTTCGAAGGACAGGAAATAACAAAGTTAAGGGGAGAAGCCTTAAGACTCTATAGAAGGAATTTGGCAATGATTTTTCAACACTACAATCTTATTCCTAGGATGAAGGTATTAACAAATGTGTTGGTCGGCAGGTTTGGCTATTTATCACCGCTGCAGATTCTTTTAAAACAATTTCCTAAAGAGGATGTAGAAAAAGCCAATGAGGCATTACAAAAGGTGGGTTTATTATCCTTTGCTGAGAGACCTATAAAAACATTAAGTGGAGGTCAGCAACAGAGGGTAGGGATTGCTAGGGCCCTTATTCAACAGCCTAAAATTATTCTAGGTGATGAACCAGTATCTAGTTTAGATCCTGTTACGGCTAAAGAGATTATGTTATTGCTAAAAGAAATTAACGAAAATAGAAAAATTACTATGATGATTAATCTCCATTCAGTAGAGTTGGCTAAAACTTTTTCTACAAGAATTATAGGATTAAATAATGGAAGTATTGTTTTTGATGGGCCTCCTAGTGCCCTTGATGAAGTTGAAATTAATCGAATTTATAGATAAACGACCTTTTGGTCGTTTTTTTTTGTATAGGCTATCACCTTTTGTTGTCTCCTGCATAACTTATAGTGAAAATAGAGAGAGGAGGGAGAATGATGACATTAGTACCAAGAACGCCACAATCAAATTGCAGACCAAAACCAACACCTAAGCCAATACCAACGCCTTGTCCACAACTACCGGGAACATTGTTTAGAATTCATATTCCAGCAGGAGCAGTGATTAATTTGCTTAACCTTATAGAGCTTACTTCACCTAGTGGAATTTGCTTGATCATAAGAATTCCCGCTTTAGGAGGAAGCATAGGCAAAACTTTTTCTGCTGTAACAGCTGCTATTGAGCAAGCTGGCGGCCAAGTAGAGATTATAGAAGAGTAGTATAAAAAAGAGGAGGGAGAATGATGAGAACACCAGAAACAAACAATTTAGTTAGACCAACACCAACACGTTGCCCACAATTGCCAGGAACATTGATTAGAATCAATATTCCACCAGGAGCAGTAATTAATTTGCTTAACCTTATAGAAATTACCTCCCCTGGCGGAGTTTGTTTAATTTTGAGAATTCCTATTTTAGGAGGAAGTAATCTTTTTTCAACTTTAACAGCTGCTATTGAACAGGCTGGAGGCAAAATAGAAGTTGTAGAAGAATAGCGAAAAAAACACTAAAAAAGAAGCATTGATGTATTCAATGCTTCTTTTTTATTCCTAATTTATCATCTAGAACTCCTCGCTGCTCTAAAGCATACAAGTCATCACAACCCCCGATAAATTCTCCATCAATAAAAATTTGAGGTACAGTGTCCCATCCAGTTTTTGCCTTGATCTCCTGAAAAATTGTTTCATCATGGGTAACATCAATTTCGTTAAAGGCCACATTTTTACTTTGCAAAAGTGATACAGCTCTTTTGCAATAGGGGCAGTAATCCTTAGTGTAAAGTGTAACATCCATTATTCATACCACCTTTCTTTTTATAATGATGATAATTGGTATAGTTATCATACCCAATTTCTATATAAATAAAAGTATAACTATAGAAGGAATAAAAATATTTATGTAGAAAGATTTAAATAATAAACACTAACTGATTTTAGCAAAATCAACATAGAGGTATAATAAGGAGAGGTGCGTATAATGAAAAGAAAAACCATTATTTTTGCAATGGGATTATTCATAATCATTGGGAGTATATTTTTTGCTTTGGAATATAGTAGGCTTCGGCCCTATAGAAATGCCATTAAAGCTATTGAGATTGAGGGGATAGATTTAACACAAGTTTCAGATGGAGTTTATGAAGGATTTACAAATGGGATCCTGGTTTCTGCTAAAGTAATAGTGGAGGTGGAAGACCATAAAATAGTAGCTATTCAGTTAGAACATAACCATGGCAGAGGAAAAGCAGCAGAAGTGCTGATAGATAAGGTTTTAGAAATGCAATCTACCAATATAGATTTTATCACTGGGGCAACTTCCAGCAGTAAAGTAATTTTAAAAGCCATAGAAAATGCTTTAACGATAGTGCTTTATTAAACATGGTTAAGGTTAATAGTGATTTAACGGTACCTTCTTTGCTTACCATAAAAAATAAAGAAATAATCCCTATAGGTTTGCTTGAGACTCTCTTACTAGAAGGTAATGATGGTGAACAAGCTGTATCAATACGATTGATGAGTGAAGTATATCCTAGAAAAGCTAAAGAAAATGTAGAAAACATAATTTCTAATCCAACTGCAACAAGTGAGCAAGCATATAACCCGAATATCAAGAAATTGACATTCAGGAAATAGCTCCTCAATCCTTACCAACACAATTAGGCAATGCTATCTATAGAGATGGAGTGGAATTACTAGGGGGAGTTAGGGTTGAATGGCATGCTGGATTAGTGGGACATGCCAGCGGATCACAAACACCAGGAAACTATGTCATTCATATAGGCGGACCTGGACAAACAGTTGACTATGTAAGTTATGATACTTTTTTAAGAGACAGAAATGGAAATAGACGGACATTTATGGGACAATATTATCAGCCGGTAGGTGATAATTTCGTATATTATGATATATTTTATACGGTACATGATTTAACTAATTTGAGAATTGGCTATACAGCTGCTCCTGTCATGAGTACTACAACAAGTAGTGGCACTATTCATCCTCAAACGATTACGAGAATGAGATGTGATGCTGTAGTAGAGTATTGCTATGAATACAATGGAGTTAGATTGTTAGGGCCAGAAGGTGCATGGAACATTTCAACAGCACTTGGTTTGACTATCATCCTGTTTCTTACAGCCCTTCAATGCAGGCAAGTGTAATGACCCAAAGATAGTTTAGAACAATTATTCAACTATATATGTTATGGGATATTCCATAACATATATAGTTTTCCCAAATGATTTGACAATAACATTTCGGAGGTTAATTATGAAATTATCAAATCTTAATACAATAAATAAAGTTATAATAGTAATTATCTCAGCACTTTTTTTTGTGTTGAATCATTATTTTTTTGCTTATATTTATAACTCCCAATTAGAACTTGATGATCTTAGATTGATTACTTTTGTATTTATATTTATACCGTACTTGATATTCACTTGTATGATATACAGATATTATTTTGAAAAGTCGATAGTCAGATATACTATAACAGGATACTTTATATATCTGTCTATCATTAGTTATTATTCTGGATACAACAACCAGTTTTATAATTTTTATTACCAGATGCTATATAGTGCTCCTACATTGATGTTATATATACCTATTGCATTAACCGGGGATTATATAGGAGAAAAACTAATACCATTAAAGTCTAAATTTAATAAATTTTTTTCTATACCTCTTATTATTTGTATTATTTATTTGGTAGTTTTTTTCTTTGCTTTAATAATCAAAAGTTCATAAGAATCGAAATAAAATCAGGTAAAGGTATCCGTCAATTGTACGCTTACGCTTTAACGCAAAACTAAAAAAGCCGCAATTGGCGGCTTTTTTCTAGTTTACACAAATGCACGATAGATTGCCTCTACAGATCTCTCAAAATCATCATTTTCAACACCTACAATAATATTAATCTCACTAGATCCTTGATCGATCATGCGAACATTAATATCCTCATTAGATAGAGCAGTGAAAAGTTTGGCAGAAATCCCAGGGGTATAGGCCATACCATGCCCCACAGTTGCAATTAGGGCCATATTAGGATGAACTTCTATTAAATCAGGATCACATTGCTGTTGGATTTCATCTAATAATTTATCCAGTTTGTTTTCTAACTGGCAGTCAGTAACAACTACGGATACGGTATCAATACCACTAGGCAGATGCTCGAAGGAGATATTATTATTTTCAAATACGGTAAGAAGCTTTCTAACAAAACCTACCTCTGCATTCATACGATTTTTCTCTAAAGAAATAACAGTAAAGTCTTTTTTTCCTGCAATCCCTGTAATTATACTGGAGTGGGCTACAGGATCTGCATAACTGACAATCATTGTACCAGGACATTCAGGGGCGTTAGTATTTCTAATATTAATGGGAATACCAGCATCTAACACTGGGAAAATTGTTTCCTCGTGCAGGACGGAGGCCCCCATATAGGAAAGCTCCCTCAACTCACGGTAAGTAATCTCTTGAATAGGTTTTGGATCTTTTACTATATTAGGGTCTGTCATTAATAAGCCTGCTACATCTGTCCAGTTTTCATAGACACAGGCACTAACAGCTCTTGCTACTAGAGCTCCCGTTATATCTGATCCACCTCTTGAAAAAATTTTCACATCACCACTAGGAAGAGAACCATAAAAACCTGGTATGACGGCCCTTTCACTTATAGATAAACGTTCCTGTAGCTTCTTTTCTGTTAATTCTAAGTTTAAGGAATGATCTTTATCGAAACAGATAACTTCTCCAGCATCAATAAATTCGTAATCTAACAAACTAGATAAAATGATGGCATTCAGATACTCTCCACGACTAGCTATGTAATCTAATGATGCACCTTTTTCCATAGTACTTTTTATCTCTATAAGATAAGGCTTAAGATCTAGTGAAAGCTCTAAGTCCGTCACAATTTCTAAGTAACGATCGCATATCTTATTAAAAGTATCATCAAAATTCACTTGATGTTGAAGTTGTGCATGACACAAATAAAGAAGATCTGTAACTTTGGTATCTTCCTTATATCTTTTTCCCGGTGCTGAAGGTATCACATACCTTCTTGTTTCATCCCACTGAATAATATTTTGCACTTTTCGAAATTGACCAGCATCCGCCAGTGAAGTTCCACCAAATTTAGCTACTTTTATATCCATATTATTTACCCCCTTTAAAACTTTGAACTTTTTGTTGTTCACTGACATTCTATGTCATATGATTGATATTTTTTAGACGCTATTTTACTATTATAAGCATATGGTGGACAAATGTCAATGAAGGAAAGACAAAAATATAAAACTATCTTAATGCATACAATCCTTTGGGAAACGTCTAATGGACTATAACATAACATATAATTTAGTGTATATAGTTTTCTATAAGGAGGTTGAGATATTGAAGGAAGCAAACTTTCAAGAAGTAGCTTTATTTGAGCACCGATTTTGGCTCCAAGTATTAGGAGATCATGCACGATTTATATTTGATAATCTATCACCCAAGGAAACAAAGGAAATAGAACAGGCCAATCGTTTTATTTGTATTTTTGATAAACTATTGGAGGAAGCTAGAAAACCACTGAAGGATACGGAAGTAATGGCTCTTACGAATCAAGCCTATCATTATGCTCATGAAATCCGACTGTTTAAGCTGGACTTAATACGTCAGCACTTAATTGGGGACATAGAGTTAGGTTTACCTCCTACTTTTATTAATCATATGGTAAATGAAGTAGAAGAATATTTGAGAGTATTAGCGTATCTGATGACAAGTCAAATACCTGTATCTACTGCCATTCATAATCATCTTGTGTGGCTTCTAGATGCCGCTGGCCATGCCGCTGGCATTGCTGGTGATTTAGATATGGTAGAGAAAAGGTTGACAGAGCAAAGTCAACTCTTTACACAGCGTTTCGAAGAGTTTTACATAAAGGCTGTAGAAATGGCAGGGTACATGCGGACCTGTCTTGAGACATTCCCTGCCTTTGACCGATTTAATCTACAGGTAGAGGGTGAAATTCAATTATTTAAAGTGTTTTTAAGAGAACTGGAGGAGATGGAGTTAGGCAACAAGGTTCTGGGCACTTTAAGTGCTCTCATGTTAGATCACATGGCTAGGGAAGAATGTTACTATCTTATAAAATTAGCTGAAGCATCGAATGTAAGGATGCCTGATTGTGACCCTACAAAGCCTAGAACCGAAGGATGATTTTCTATTGGCGTTATAAGCCAATTTCCGTAAAAAAGTCATGTAATAATGTATCGTATTCCTCTTGGTTATGCCAGTAGGCTTTAACATGACCAGCATTAGGAGCTAAATAAAGTTTTTTAGCTCCTTTTTTTGTATGGTACATAGCTGTTGTCATGCTACTGGGAATGTAGCTATCTTCAGCACCATGAACAAAAAAAATAGGCGTATCTACTTCTTTAATAGCCTTTATAGGGCAAACAGCATGGAAGGAGCTTTTTGTTTTTAACCTATAAAAAAAATTAGCAATCTGTAGAAAAGGGAAGGGAGGCAAATGATATTCTTTTTTTAGGCGATACTTTAAGATATCAAAAAGGCTAGCGTAGGGACAGTCTGCAACATAAAAAGACACCCTAGTATCTATCTCAGCATGTTGTAATAATATAGCAGCTCCCATAGATTCTCCGTGGACACCTATTTTACAGTAATCACCATGCCTTTGAAAAACCCAGTCGATCCAAGCTTTTAGATCATACTTTTCATAAAAACCATAGGTGGTAGTGCTCCCACCGCTTTTTCCATGGTTTCTATGGTCATAAAGTAAAACATTGAAGTCTCTTTTTAAGTACAACGCCATATACTTAACACATCCGTAGAGAGTATAGGTGATACCATGGCACAAGATGATGGTTTTTTTAGATCCTTCCCTAGGAAAGTAAAGACCGTAGAGATTATATCCATAGGGAGACTTTATAACAACTTCTTCTTTATGTAAACCTTGAAAAGTAGCTTCATTTATTCTACCAGCCTCTACTTCCGCATGATAGGTTTCTTCTGGAGAGAGGGTCTTGGGATAAAGAACAATGGTAGATAGATAAAAACTAATGCCTATAATCAGCAGCAGAAGAATAGTTAAAACAGATAACAGAAAAATCAATAATAAAACCTCCTTAGATTTTTACATAAACTCATAAATAAAATGTTATAATCATTAGTGTTAACTTAAGTCATGCTTTGTCATTTCAAGATCCTTCGCTATGCTCAGGGTGACAAATTGGGAGGGGTTTTGGAAATAATTAGCTTAAGTTAATATCTATGATATTATAATAAAAAAATAAAAATAACAACTACAATGATACATGTCTTAGGAGGAAAAATAATGCCCTATACTTATATGTTGCGATGTGCTGATGAAACCTTTTATACTGGATGGACCACAGATTTGTATAAAAGATTAAAGGTTCATAATGAAGGAAAAGGTGCCCGATATACAAGGGGAAGAGGCCCTGTAAAGCTGGTGTATTGGGAAATCTACAGTAATCGCAGCGATGCACAAAAAAGAGAAGCTAGTTTAAGACGACTTAAGCGACAAGAGAAGGAAGATCTAGTAAAATCCTTCCAACAAACCAACTGCCTGCAGATACCATAGCCCTATAAAAAAATTCTAAATTTTGTAAGAAGATGTTCACAGAAGGGTATAAATATGATACAATAAGCATACGAACATATGTTTTGTGAGGACCATAAAAATTGAAAGGGAATAGGTTGATGAAGAGGAATAAAAGTGAGTTAGAAAGATTAAGAAAAAAACTAAATGATGCCTTAAGTGCTACTGGAGGAAAGGTAACAAGCGACATTATAAAAACAAGTCAGAAACTAGATACCTTGATAGTTAGAGAGATTAAGTCACATATATGTGATGAGAAAAAAAGAAAAGCGTAGAAATACTTTGATATCCTTAGAAAAAATCCTCAAAAGGAGGATTTTTTCTAAGGAGTTTTTAATTTCTATTATTCACCAGCTGGAGGAGTGAAGGTTCTTTGGGCTAATTCGCTATCTAACATATAGATGGCATGATCATTTTCTCCAATTCGCTTAAGTTTGTTAATAATGCCAGTCATAGTAGCTTCTTCCTCTACTTGCTCATCAATAAACCAGTTTAAGAAGCTAACACAAGCATAATTTTTTTCCTGTACAGCTAGGTCCATCAAATGGTTAATTCTACTGGTAACAAATTCCTCGTGTTTTAAGGCATCTGTAAATACTTCTAATACAGAAGCAAAATCATTTTTAGGATCTTCAAAACCATAAACTAAAGTACGACCACCTAATTCACTGATGAAATTAAAGAACTTCATAGCGTGGAATCTCTCTTCTTCAGCTTGTACAATAAAGAAGTTTGCGAAACCGTCTAGATCTAAATCTTTACAGTAAGCCGCCATAGCCAAATAATAGTTAGCAGAGGCAAACTCATATTTTACTTGAAGATTAAATTCTTTTGCTAAGTTTTCTGATATCATAAATAACCCTCCTAAATTTTTGAAAATTTTATTGCTCTTATAAAATATTATAAAAGATTGTTGTAAGAATAACAATAATATTTACCAATACATACATTTTTTATTGTAAACATCTTGTAAAGGACTTATTTATTATTTACACCAAATTATATAAAATAAACATTAATTTCATTTTTTGTCTAAACTTTTCCTCGGTTAATATAAGTTTTGATGGTTTTCAACGGTTTTTTTCCTACGCCAAAAAAGATATAATAGGGACAAGAAGAATTAAGGAGGAGAATCATGGCTTATAAATTATTAGCAACAGATATGGACGGAACTTTGCTGATGGATAACAAGGTCTTGTCTAAGGAAAATATAGAGGCTTTGAAAAAAGCAAAGGAAGCAGGTATAGAAATCGTCATTTGTACTGGAAGACCTTATGTTACGGTAAAGCCTTATTTAGATAAACTAGGTTTTGATTGTTGGGTTGTTACAAACAATGGTGCTGTTATTAGAAACAAAGAAGGCAAAATTATCTCAGTAGTCTATATGAAATCCCAGGCCTTAGATGAAACCATCAAACTTCTGGAAGAAGAGAAAGTATATTATCATGTATCGGATGAAAAATATACCTTTATAAAAAGCAGGAGAGATAGAATTCATTTTATTAAGAAGTTTATATTGCAAACGGAAACCTCCTATTGGAAGGCAACTTTATTAGCACCTTGGATTGTACTATGCAGAGGAAATCATAAAAAAGTTAAGTTCTCTACTTTTGTTAGCCAAGGGGGAAGAGCTGCCAGTATTTTTATTCTTTCAGAAGATAAAGAAGAACTACAAAACTTAAAAAAGAAAATACAAAAAATCAAGAGCATTAAAGATATAGATATTACCAGCTCTGGTTGGAATAATGTAGAAGTGTTAGATGCAGAAGCCACCAAAGGAAAGGCTTTAGAAAAGATTGCTGAAGTAATAAATATAAAGAAAGAGGAAATCATAGCAGTAGGAGACAATCTGAATGATCTTTCCATGATTCAATATGCAGGTTTAGGTGTAGCTATGAAAAATGGCGAAAAAGAGGTTATAGAAGCCGCCGACTGGGTTACGACAACTAATGAAGAACATGGAATAGCTCACCTAGTGAAGCATGTTATAGAAAAAGAAGGTACAACAGCATAATCATAGAAAAACCTCCCCTTTTAGAAATTTATAGATACAATTACTCTTAAAACCCCAGAATCAAAGGAAATGTACCTATAAAAAACAAATTGTATCTAAAATGAATCTATTATATAATGATAAAAAAGATTTTGTCATTATACTTGTAGTGGGGAGGAAGGATGATGGAAGAAAAAGCAGCTGTAAACAAGGGAAGGGATACCGTACTAAGTCAAAGCAATAAAACAAAGGATTTAGTGTTTACGGGATTATTGGTAGCACTAGTATTTATAGCAACAAAGTTTATTAATATTAGATTACCTATTCAGAGTAACGGAGGTTTGATTCATTTAGGCAATACGATGTTATTTATGATCGCTATTGCTTTTGGTAGTAAAAAGGGTGCTATAGCAGGAGCTTTTGGTATGGGATTATTTGATGTTGTAGCAGGATGGATGGCATGGGCACCTTTTACTTTTGTCATTAGAGGCGTGATGGGTTACTTGATGGGTACAATTTCTCATGCAGGTGGGAAAAAAGGCAATAACACCATATGGAACCTAATTGCTGTTGTGGTTGGCGGGATTTGGATGTTGGTTGGTTATTATATCACAGAAGTAATCCTTTATGGTAACTGGATTGTACCCATTGGTTCAATACCAGGAGATATTGTTCAAATTGTGTTAGGGGCTATTATTGGGTTACCGATGGCGGCTACTTTGAAGAAGTCTAAAATAGTATAAAATTAGCTTGAATAGGAGTGTGTAATAGGATGAAAACCCCTTTGATTATGACACCAGGACCTACTTATGTCAGTGAAGAAGTAAGGAGAGCTTTATCTAGAGAAATTACAAATCCTGATTTAGATCTGGATTTTTATGAATTTTATAAGGAAACCTGTCACCAAATAAAAAAATTATTAAATACTAAAAATGATGTACTAATCCTCAGTGGAGAAGGCATATTAGGCTTGGAAGCTGCATGTGCCTCCTTAATAGAGGATGGTGATAAAGTATTGGTAATTGATAATGGCATCTTCGGCAAAGGGTTTGGAGATTTTGCTAAAATGTATGGTGGTGAAGTACAATTCTTTCAATCAGATTATGAAAGTGCCATTGATGTGGATAAACTAGAAAAATTTTTAGAGGAAAATCATGATTTTAAATTAGCAACCCTAGTGCATTGTGAGACACCATCTGGCATTACAAATCCAATAGAGGTTATTTGCCCTATGTTGAAAAAGTATGGCATCATCACTGTAGTGGATGCTGTTTCTTCTGTAGGAGGAGAAACACTAAATACAGATGCGTGGAAGATTGATATGGTGTTGGGAGGATCACAAAAGGTTCTATCAGCACCTCCTGGCTTGACCTTTTTAAGTATTAGTGAAGAAGCATGGGGGGCCATTTCAAATAGAAGGACGCCTATCATAGGATATTACTGTAATCTGGCTATCTGGAAAAATTGGTATGAAGATCAGTGGTTTCCTTATACTCAGCCTGTTAGTGATCTATATGCCATAAGAGCAGCAGTAGACATGCTGCTAGAGGATAAAGAAGCATTAGAAAGACATAGAAAAATTGCTGAAGCCCTCAGAAAAAGCTTAAAGGATGCAGGAATACAACTATATGCAAAGGAGGGCTTTTCTAATACTGTTACAACCTTCATGGTGCCGGAAGGGATTACATTTCGCCAGGTTTACGAGGATATGTTGAAAAATCATGGGATCATGATTGCTGGTGCCTTTGACTTCTTAAAGGATCGGGTGATTAGGATTGGACATATGGGAGAAAATTGCTATGAAGAAAAAGTATACAGCACATTAAAGGCATTGGACCAAGTATTTAGAAAGTATAATATCCCACTAAGGGGTGAATTACATAAACTGTTTGTAGAATATGTATAGTTGAATCAGCTAACTTATTGGCACTTTTATTTAAAGTTTTTTATGATCTACTGTTTTGTCTACCCTAGTCTTCTTGACTTTTTATGGCATTTCGGTTATTTTGTATAATAAAGCTAAAGAACAAAGGGAGGAATCGGGTGGTGGTAAACTTTCAAGATATCTTAGACGCAAGGAAACGTATTAGAAAATATATATGGGAAACACCACTGGATTTTTCCATGAACTTAAGCACAAAGGAGCGAAATGTTTTTTTAAAACTAGAATGTCAACAAAAACTAAAGAGTTTTAAGATAAGAGGTGCTTTGAATAAACTCATTAGCTTGACACCGGAAGAAAGGCGAAGGGGTGTTATGACGGTTTCTTCTGGAAATCATGGGGCTGGGGTAAGCTATGGTACAAGCTTGTTAAAGGATATGAAGGCTACGGTATTTGTACCTGTTACTACCCCTGAAGTTAAAATAGAAAAAATTAAATATTATGGTGCAGAGATTCAACTACAGGGGCAAAATTATGATGAAACCTATAAAATTGCTATGAACTATGCTAAGGAAAGACAGCTGACTTTTATCGATTCATCTTCAGATAGAGAGGTAATTGCAGGACAGGGTACAATTGCCATGGAAATTTTAGAGAAGAGTCCAGAGATAGACACAATTCTTGTGCCTATAGGTGGAGGAGGAATGATTACTGGCATAGGTATAGCCGCCAAAGCCATCAAGCCCTCCATCAAGGTAATCGGGGTACAAACCGCTGCTTGTCCTGCTATGGTACAATCTCTAAAAAACAAGGTATGCTACATAGAATTTCCTACCAAAGCTTCCATATGTGAAGCCTTGGTGGGTGGTGTTGGAGAGATTCCTTATCATATGGCAGGGAATTGTATTGATGATATTCTTCTAGTGGAGGAAGCGTCGATAAGAAAAGCGGTTTTGGATTTGATGTATAAAGAAAAAGTTGTGGCAGAACCTTCGGGGGCTATAGGGTATGCTGCTTATATGACGAAACAGCACTTATTTAAAGGCAAAAATACGGCTATTATTATATCTGGTGGTAATATAAATTTTCAATTAGCAGAAGAAATATTTGTTGACACTGTAAGTGAGGCGTTATAGCAGATTACCTTTAAAAGGAATTTTTTTAAAAGCATTGACAGGGTAAAAAATATGGATTATAATGAATGAAAATTGCAAGTATAAATATTAAAAAAGACTATGAAGAGAAGAGTAGGTATAGGAAGTAATTATAGCGAGTTGGTGGCGGTGGAAGACCAACATGAAGCCTGTATTGAAGAACATCTCTGAGTCCCTAATCGAAATACCTTGTGTAGAGTAGGCTTAGGCGGAACCAAACCGTTATCTATTGGACAGTATCGAATTTTTTTCCGTACTGATAAGAGAGCTAGAGTATTTAGCTAACCAAGGTGGTACCGCGGAGACAATTATGTCCTTCGTCCTTATATAAGGATGAAGGACTTTTTATTTTGAAAAAATTTAATTCTAGGGGGTTTTTTTATGAAGGATGTACAGGAATTATTAATTATACCTAAGGGATATAAATCTAATTTAAATGTTCGTGAAACAGCGGTTGCTATTAAAAAAATTAAAGATTATTTTGAAACAAAATTAGCAGAAGCATTAAGTTTGACTAGGGTATCAGCACCTTTATTTGTCCGCCCAGAAACCGGCTTGAATGATAATCTAAACGGTGTTGAACGTCCTGTTGCCTTCGATGTAAAGGGAATCCATGGCAAAAAAGTAGAAATTGTTCATTCTTTAGCGAAATGGAAGCGAATGGCTTTATACCGATATGATTTCAATGTGGGTGAAGGTTTATATACTGATATGAACGCTATACGTCGTGATGAAGATCTTGATAATCTCCATTCTGTTTATGTAGATCAATGGGATTGGGAAAAAATCATAGGCAAGGAAGACAGAAATATTGATACATTGAAGATGGTTGTAAAAAGTATTTACAAGGTATTTAAAGATACAGAAAAATACTTAGCTGCTTGCTACCCGGAATTTGAGACTTTCCTCCCAGAAGAAATTACCTTTATTACAACACAGCAATTAGAGGATATGTATCCAGACTTTACGGGGAAGGAAAGAGAAAATGCTATTACAAAAGAAAAAGGAGCCGTTTTTATCATGGAAATTGGCGACACCCTAAGGTCAGGTATGAAGCATGATGGACGTTCTCCTGACTATGATGATTGGCATCTGAACGGAGATATTTTATTTTGGTACCCTGTCTTAGAAATGGCTTTGGAGTTATCTTCAATGGGTATTCGTGTAGATGAAGAAGCTTTAGAAAGACAGCTAAAGCTAGCGGAGTGCGAGGAACGAAAAGAATTAAACTATCATCAGTTAATCTTAAATAAAAAACTGCCTTATACCATTGGGGGAGGCATAGGACAATCAAGAATATGTATGTTCTTCTTAAGAAAAGCTCATATTGGAGAAGTGCAGGCAGCAATATGGTCTGAGGACATGATTGAAGCCTGTGAAGCTGCAGATATTCACCTGCTATAAACTTATAATGAAAAAAAGACTCTTTATCGAGTCTTTTTTTGATTCACTATAAGTTTTGATTTCTACGTTGTGTTCTTTCACGGGTCAATTTATCTAAGATTCTCTTGCGTAGACGTATGCTCTTTGGTGTTACTTCTACTAACTCATCGTCTGCAATAAACTCTAAGGATTGTTCAAGGGAGAAAACCACTGGAGGTACAAGTTTAAGGGCATCATCAGCACCTGAGGACCTGATGTTTGTTAATTGTTTTTTCTTACAAACATTTACTGCAATATCTTCTAAACGGGAGCTCTCTCCAACCAACATGCCTTCATAAACCTCTGTGCCAGGGTGTATAAAAATTCTTCCTCTTTCTTGAGCGTGATAAATCCCATAGGCAACAGCAGGACCACTTTCAAAAGCAATAAGAGAGCCTCTGGTTCGTACCCGTATATCTCCTCTATGATGATCATAACCATCAAACAAGTGATGAAAAATACCATAACCCTTTGTATCTGTTAAAAATTCTGAACGATAACCGATTAAACCACGGGCAGGAATTCTAAACTCTAGCTTCATCATACCTGTCCCCGTTGGAACCATATTTAACATTTCTCCTTTTCGCTGTCCAATTTTTTCGATAACTGAACTGGCACTTTCTTCAGGAGCTTCTACAAATAGTTTTTCCATTGGTTCCATGAGACCTTCTTCAGTTTTTTTGAGAATAACTTGAGGCTTAGAAACAGCAAATTCATAACCTTCTCGACGCATGGTTTCAATAAGAATAGAAAGGTGGAGCTCTCCTCTTCCTAATACTCTAAAGGAATCTGCTGATATTTCCTCCATACGCATAGCCACATTCGATAACACTTCTTTTTCAAGGCGATCCTTAAGATGCCTGCTGGTTACAAAGGTTCCTTCACGACCTGCAAAGGGACTATCATTTACCATGAAGTTCATAGAAATTGTAGGAGCATCGATTTTCATAAAGGGTAGAGGCTCTACTTTATCCATAGAACAAATCGTATCTCCTATATTAATATCAGGTATACCCGATATGGCTACAAGCTCTCCTACTGTTGCATTTTCTAGTTCTACACGATTTAACCCTTGAAAGTTATAGAGATTGCTTACTTTCACATTAACAAAGTCTCCATTTGTAGTTGCAAGAACAGCAGTTTGACCCTTTGTGATTTTACCACGAACTATTTTTCCTATACCGATTCTACCAATATATTTATCGTAGTCTATAGAAGAAATTAGCAATTGAAGGCCATCTTCAGCATCACCTTCAGGACAGGGAATATATTCTGATATTATTTCAAATAAAGGAACTAGATTAACACCTTTTTCATCTAACGCTACATGTGCATAGCCAGCTTTAGCAGAAGCATAAATAACTGGAAAATCTAATTGAGCATCACTAGCACCTAAATCGATAAACAAGTCTAAAACTTCATCGATAACTTCTTCAGCTCTAGCCTCCGGACGGTCAATTTTATTAACAACAACGATAGGTGTGAAACCTTCTTTTAAAGCTTTCTGAAGAACAAAACGAGTTTGTGGCATAGGTCCTTCAAAGGCATCTACCAATAATAGTACACCATCTACCATCTTCATAATCCGTTCTACTTCACCACCAAAATCTGCATGTCCCGGAGTATCAATAATATTAATTTTTACTTCATTATAAGAAACTGCAGTGTTTTTGGATAAAATAGTGATACCTCTTTCTTTTTCTAAAGAGTTAGAATCCATAACTCTTTCTGCTACTACTTCATTTTCACGAAAGGTACCGCTTTGTTTTAACATTTGATCTACCAAAGTTGTTTTCCCATGATCAACGTGGGCAATGATGGCAACATTTCTAATATCTTGTCTTTGCATGTATTCTTCTCAACTTCTTTCTTTAAAATTTATTATAAATTATAGGAAATTTATCTATCTTAAGGCAAATATAAAACCACAAAGAAGATTTTATCATAAACAGCGGCTTCCTACAATTATTATATGTTAAATATGCACTTTTTTTAAGTGAAGCCTATAGATAAGCAAGTTCAAACTTTAATTTTGATATACACGGTCTACGGTTTCGCCCCAAAACCGTGGGCTGCAAATGTAGCCCTTAGTATATCAAAATTAAGTACTGATGTTGTTTATCTATACCTATGAAAGTAGAGCATGAGTATAGTATTTGATAAAAGCTATATAGTATGTTATTGTTTTATTGACAAGTTTAGCGTTTTCTATTACATAAATAGCAAGTAAACTTCCTTTAGTAAAGAGAAATGTGAGAAAACTTTATCTAAAGGGTGGGAGAATAAAAGAAGTACATGAGGAAAAAGAAATTGTTAAATAAATATCAATATTAAACATGTTTTAAAATTAACCGTATATAAAATTATATACCCGTTAGTTAGAAAGGTAAATATTACAAAAATAACTGGCTTATTTTTAAGTTTAATTAAAAAAATTCATAAAAATTAAAATAAATTCTTGAAAAAGAACAAAAACATGATATAATAATAACAATTGAAAAAAATCCAAAAATATTAAAAGTTTTAGCAAGAGATAAAAAATTGATAATTATTTAACAATCAAATATCGAGTGATTTACTTCATGCCGTAAATGTTGTAAAATTTGTATGAGGGGTTAGCTGTATAATGACAAAACGAGTATTTATCTCAATAGGATAGAAAGGAGTGTAAGTAAATGGGATGTTGTGGAGGTAGTCAGTCTATTGAAACAAATTTACAAAATACCCAGTTTGACTTTCAAGGTCTTCAGTCAATCGTTAAAAAATATAAAGGTGTGGAGGGTAGTTTAATTAGTATACTTCAGGAGGTACAAGAGGTGTACAACTACCTACCAATGGAGGCATTAAACTATATTGCTCAGGAAACTGGTATTAAACCTACTAAAATTCATGGCGTAGCTACATTCTATACCCAGTTCCGACTGAAGCCAATAGGGAAACACCTGATTATGTTATGTCAAGGTACTGCCTGTCATGTAAATGGCTCGAAGCTAATAGAGCAGGCTATTTGTGAAGAATTAAACATAAAAGAAGGAGAAACAACTACAGATAATTTATTTACGCTAAACAATGTGGCATGTCTTGGTTGTTGTAGTTTATCTCCTGTAATGATGATTAATGGAGAAACTTATGGTAAGCTTACACCAGAAATGACAAAAAACATTTTGAGAGACATCAAGAATAACGCAGAGAAAGGAGCTTAGTTAATGAAAATTATTGTGGGACAAGGGAGCTGTGGTATTGCTGCTGGAGCAAACAAGGTCTATGCAGCAATAGAAGGCGAACTGAAAAAAAGAAATTTAGAAGCACAGCTAACATTAACTGGTTGTATAGGTATGTGTTATTTAGAGCCTATCATAGATGTAATCAATGATGAGGGAAAAAAGACTACCTATGTCATGGTAACACCAGAAATGGTAGAAGAAATTATTGAAGCTAGTACAACAAATAGTACGGTAGAAAAATATAACATTTCAGAAAACGACCAGCGTATTTTAGAAAAACAACAGAGAATTGCTCTGAGAAACTGCGGAATGATGAATCCAGAAAATATAGATGAGTATATTGATAGAGGTGGATACAAGGCTGCAGAGGAGTGTATTACAAACAAAACACCTCAAGAAGTTATTGAAGAAATAAAAGTTTCAGGACTTAGAGGTAGAGGTGGAGCAGGATTTCCTACTTGGTTTAAATGGAACGCTGCACAACAGTCCCCAGGGAATACAAAATACATTATTTGTAATGCCGATGAGGGTGACCCTGGAGCCTTTATGGATAGAAGTATCCTAGAGGGAGATCCCCATAGTATTATTGAAGGTATGTTAATAGGTGGTTATGCGATGGGAGCCACTGAGGGTGTAATCTACGTAAGAGCTGAGTACCCCCTTGCAATTGTACGCCTAAAGAAGGCGATAGAGCAGGCAAGGGAAAGAGGTTATTTGGGCAAAAATATTTTTGGTGAAAAACGTTTTCAGTTTGATATGAGAATTAAGGCGGGAGCTGGAGCCTTCGTATGTGGTGAAGAAACTGCTTTGATTGCTTCATTAGAAGGGGAAAGAGGGATGCCAAGATTAAAACCACCATTCCCTGCACAAAAAGGTTACTGGGACAAACCTTCTAATATCAATAACGTAGAAACTTTAGCAAATGTACCTTGGATATTAGCTAATGGAGGAAAGGCCTTTGCTGCTATGGGAACAGAACAAAGCAAGGGAACAAAAGTTTTTGCCTTAACAGGAAAAATCAAAAAAGGTGGTCTAGTAGAAGTACCAATGGGTATTCCTCTAAAGGAAGTTATTTTTGATATAGGCGGAGGAATTATCAATGATAAGACCTTTAAGGCTGTGCAAATGGGCGGACCCTCTGGAGGATGTATTCCTCATTATCTTTTGGATACACCAGTAGACTACGATTCTATCATGAAAACAGGAGCTATCATGGGTTCTGGAGGAATGGTAGTTATGGATGAAACTACCTGTATGGTAGATATGGCACGATTCTTCTTAGATTTTACTCGTAAAGAGTCCTGTGGAAAGTGTATTCATTGTAGAATTGGAACAAAAAGAATGTTAGAAATATTAACGCGTCTTTGTGAAGGTGAAGGAAAAGACGGAGATATTGAACTTTTAGAGGAACTAGGAATAAAGATCAAAGAAGGATCTTTATGTGGGTTAGGTCAGACTGCACCAAATCCTGTTTTAAGTACGATTCAGTATTTTAGAGAAGAATACGAAAAACACATCTATGATAAAAAGTGTCCTGCGAAACAATGTTCTAACTTACTGACTTTTACCATATTAGAAAACTGCATCGGATGTGGACTTTGTGCAAGAAATTGTCCAGCTGATGCAATTATTGGAGAAAGAAAAGAAGTCCACAATATTATTCAAGAGAAGTGCGTTAAGTGTGGTAAGTGTGAAGAAGTCTGCAAATTTGGCGCAGTAGAAATACAGTAGCAGGATAGGGGGGAAAATATATGACGAAATTAAGACTTAACATAAATGGAAAAGAAGTTATGGGATACAAAGGCCAAACAGTTCTAGAAATAGCCAAGGCAAATGGAATAGATATTCCTACCCTTTGTCATGATGAAAGAGTAAAGGCCTATGGGTCCTGTGGACTTTGTGTTGTTGAAGTAGCAGGTGTTCCAAAATTACTAAGATCCTGTGCTACTGAAGCTAGCGATGGGATGGTGGTTCAGACCAATACACCAAAAATAAAAGGTTCTAGAAAAATGGCATTAGAGCTTCTATTATCTGACCATGTAGGGGATTGTCGTCCTCCTTGCGTAACAGCTTGTCCAGCTAAAACCGATTGCCAAGGTTATGTAGGTTTAATTGCCAATGGCCAATATAAAGAAGCAGTAAAACTAATCAAAGAACAATTACCACTACCTGCTAGTGTTGGTAGGGTATGTCCTCATCCTTGTGAAGATGCATGTAGAAGAAAATTAGTGGATGAGCCTGTATCTATTATGTGGTTAAAGAGATTTGTGGCAGATATTGACCTTAGAGATGAAGAAGAATTTATGCCAGAGATAAAACCAGCTACCGGTAAAAGAATTGCTGTAGTAGGAGGAGGACCTAGTGGTCTTACTGCTGCTTACTACTTAGCAAAAGAAGGGCATAAAGTTGTTATTTATGAGGCTATGCCAGAGCTAGGAGGCATGCTGCGTTATGGTATTCCTCAATACCGTCTTCCAAAAGAAGTGCTGAACAAAGAAATTGCTATCATTGAAAAAATGGGCGTAAAAATGCTGACAGGGATAAAAATTGGTGCAGATATAAAACTAGACCATCTTAGAGAAACCTTTGATTCAGTATATCTTTCAATAGGAGCATGGCAAAGTACGAAGTTAAACTGTCCTGGAGAAGATTTAGAGGGTGTTATTGGTGGTATCGAATTTTTAACAAAATTTGCCATCAATGAGCCTATCAAAACAGGAAACAGAATAGCCGTAGTAGGTGGCGGAAATACTGCGATGGATGCCTGTAGAACAGCTATGAGATTAGGTGCTAAAGAGGTATATGCTATCTATCGTAGAACAAAGGTGGAAATGCCGGCGGAGGATGTAGAGGTAGAAGAAGCAGAAGAGGAAGGCATCACCTTTAAGTTTCTTGTAAATCCAATTGAGATTGTTGGAGAAAACGGAAAAGTATCTAAAATAAGGCTTCAAAAGATGCAATTAGGAGAGCCTGATGCAAAGGGTAGAAGAAGACCTGTACCTATTGAAGGAGAGGAAGAAATCATAGAAGTAGATTCTGTTATTGCTTCCATAGGACAGGCGGTAGATATTCAAGGATTTGAAGATGTACAACTGACAAACTGGGGTACTATTTATGCTGATGAAAACAGCTTCCTTACAAACTTACCGGGGGTATTTGCCGGGGGAGATGGAACAAACAATGGTCCATCTATAGCTATAGAGGCTATTGCTGATGGGAAAAAAGCAGCAGAAGTAATATGCAGATATTTAGAGGGCGAAGTTGTACCTTACAAAGAGCCTTACCTTGTAAAGAATGAAGGGCTAACAGAAGCTGATTTTGAAGATAGAGTGAAGGAGCATAGACCTTTTATGCCACATCTTTCTCCAGAGTTTAGGAAAACAAACTTTGAGGAGATTGTAGCTGGATATACGGAAGAAGATGCTAAGAGGGATGCAAACCGTTGTCTTGAGTGTGGATGTCATGATGTGTTTGAATGTAAATTAATTCAATATGCAAATCAATATGATGTAGCACCAGAGAGAGTAGCAGGTGAAGTACACCATCGTCAGGAAGAGGATGACCATCCATTTATTCTAAGAAATCCTGATAAATGTATTTTATGTGGACTTTGTTCCAGAGTTTGTGATGAAGTAATGGGACTTTCTGCTATAGGCTTGATGAACAGAGGTTTCGATACCATTATTGAGCCAGCCTTTGATTTACCACTAAAGAAAACTGGTTGTATATCCTGTGGTCAATGTATTAGCGTATGTCCAACGGGAGCACTACAGGAGAGATTAAGTATAGAGAAATCTGTACCAGTTGAGACACAAACAACCCATACAGTTTGTTCGCATTGTAGTGTGGGATGTAACATTGACCTTAACATTAAGGGAGACATGCTGGTTAGATCCTTACCAAATAGGGAAAATGATGTTACTGATGGATTATTGTGTGTGAAGGGTAGATTTGGCTTTGATATTGCACAAAAAGGCAAGCGTTTAACAAAGCCACTGATTAGAAAAGAAGGAAAGCTGCAAGAAGTATCTTGGGAAGAGGCCTTTATTTTCACGGCTAAAAAAGCACAGGCCCTTACTCTGCTACATGGTAGTCATTCTTTAGCACTTTCTGTTTCTGATCGATACACCAATGAAGAAATTTATTTAATTTCTAAGTTTGGAAAAGAAGTATTAAAAACAGATCACTTATTTAGTTTCAATAAAGTTCACGGTGGTATTGAAGATGTAGTAGGTTACGATGCTTCTACAAATGCATTTGATGAACTGCTTTCAACAGAAACGATTTTACTGGTTGGTTCAGATATTATAAAGAACCATACAATTGCTGGGCTTAAAGTGAAAAAGGCAGTAGAAAATGGAGCCAAGCTAGTTGTAATCAATTCTTTTGAATCTCAAGCAGATGAATGGGCACAGATAAAGGTAAGTCCTTCCAACAACCTTGGATTCTTAAAAGAAATTACGAAAGCCTTAATTGAAAATGTAAATTCTCCAAAAACACAGCTAGTATCAGGTTTTGAAGAATTAAAGGCAGACCTAGAAGGTACTGAAGTTAGTGAAGCTGCAAGAGAAATAGCAGCTGTATATGGCAATGCTAAACAGGCTATGATCGTATTTGAACAAAATCAGATCACAGCAGACGCAGCGAAACTTCTAGCAAACATGGCAGTAATTTCAGGACACATTGGTAAACCTAGAAGTGGAATGATTCAGCTTAAGCCAAACAGCAACAGCCAAGGTCTTAGTGACATGGGTATTGGTAAGAATACAGCGGAAATTGTAAAGGGCATTGAAGCTAAAGAAATTAAAGGGCTGTTAGTATTTGGAGAAGATGTACCTCATATTGACCTAAAAGCACTGGAGTTCTTAATGGTTCAAGACACACATCTAACAGCAACAGCTGAAAAAGCGGATGTAGTATTGCCAGGAGTAAGTTTTGCAGAGTCCAAAGGAACCTTTACAAACTCTGAAAGAAGAATACAAAAGTTAAATCAAGGGATTCCTTCTGTTGCAGATTATGAAAATTGGGAGATTATTATCAAATTAGCCAATACATTAAGTAAAAACTTTGAATACTATAATCATCCTAAGGAAATTTTACAAGAAATTGCAAGAAATAAGGCAGAATACCTTGATATTCATAAAGCTTTAGAAAAGGCCAGCAGCCTATGGCCTGTAAATGGTAGTCCGATTCTTTATGCTGATGGATTTAACTTTGAAGATAAAAAAGCTAAATTACAAATTGTTGCAGATGGACTATTGTTTGAAGAAAATAGGAATACAAATAGTCTTACCAATAAGTTTGTAGCCTTATTAGAAGAACAAAAAATAGTTTAAAAACCTAAAAACTTCTTGAGGAAAAAAACTAAGTTATTTATTAAGTGATTCAACAGAAAAACACCATGCTTAAGGTATGGTGTTTTCTTTTTTTTGTTAAGAATGATAGTTGGAGAGAAATTTGAAAATAATTATATTAAGTTAACCCTTGCAAATATTAAATAAGATTATATAATAAACATGTTTACAAAAGAGCTAAGCCATGATAGAATATTAACAAAGGCTAGGATGGCTTTTGAAACTCATCGCAAAGCATGAAATTTTAACCTTGGTAGATAAAAGACCAAAGAGGTTTTAAATTTAATAAGCGATGAAAACGATGTAAGAGGGGGTGAAAAGATGTTGGCAGTAGATAAAGATACTTTTCAAGCAGAAGTATTAGAGGCTGAAGGTTATGTTCTTGTAGATTACTGGAGCGAGAGCTGTGAACCTTGTAAGGCATTAATGCCGTCTGTAATGGAACTAGCAGAAAAGTACAATGGTATGAAGTTTTGTAAAATGGACACTACTAAAGCAAGAAGATTAGCTATTAAGGAAAAAGTATTGGGACTTCCTACAATAGCTGTGTATAAAGATGGTAAAAAAATAGATGAGGTTACAAAAGAAGAAGCTACAGTAGAAAACATTGAGACAATGATTAAAAAGTATGCATAATATAGTTACATAAAGTGATGCTTCCCCTATAATAATCACAGTTTGTAAATAGATAAATGGTAAATATATTCGTTGCATAGCTTAAATTAATTAGGTAATCAATGTTAAATCTAAAAGTGGTATTTTCTTATTGAAGTATAATTTAAACAAAGAAAGGATGTTGAAAATGGGTTTCTATGATGGAAAAAAAGTCATCATCGTTGGTGACCGTGATGGTATTCCTGGTCCAGCCATCGAAGAATGTCTAAAGGGTACAGGCGCAGAAGTAGTGTTCTCATCTACCGAATGTTTTGTCTGAACCGCTGCAGGAGCAATGGACTTAGAAAATCAACAAAGAGTAAAGGATTTAACTGAAAAGCACGGAGCAGAAAATATGGTAGTGCTTTTAGGAGCTGCGGAAGCAGAAGCAGCAGGTCTTGCTGCTGAAACTGTAACAGCAGGTGATCCAACCTTTGCGGGTCCATTGGCAGGAGTCCAGTTAGGGCTTAGAGTATTTCATGTAGTTGAGCCACAATTCAAAGACGAAGTAGATGCTGAGGTTTATGATGAGCAAGTTGGTATGATGGAAATGGTATTAAATGTTGATGAAATTATAGAAGAAATGTCTTCTATTAGAGAACAATTTTGCAAATTTAACTAAAAACAGAAGATCGTAGATGGGTGTATAGACTACACCCATCTATTTGAATATATCAATTTTAAAAAAATACCACGGAGGTGCGAATAATGTCCTATGCAGTAGTAAAAGGATCATCCTATGTTTTAATGCATACACCAGATATGATCATGCACAACGGAACAACACAAACAACAGAAAAACAATCTAATCCTAATTCTGAGTACCTACAAAAACTACCTAATCATCTAAGAAGCTATGAAGCGGTAGTCAACTACCCACCGAACCAAGTATACATTGGAAAACTAAAACCAGAAGAACTAAAAAACTATGACATGCCATGGTATGATAAAGCAGTTGAGGGAGCTGACCGTTACGGCAAATTCGGCGAAATTATGCCACAGGCAGAATTCATCGCTTTACTAAAGATCGTAGACGCCTTTGACCTAGTAATGCTAGAAAAAAACTTTACAACAAAAGTAAGAGAAGAACTAAAAAAACATCCCCTTATGAAGGAAAGCCTAATAGCGAAGCTAAAAGAAGGCAATGACATAGAAGAAATTAACAAAGCCATTAAAGAATTTCATGCAGAAGCCATCTACCATGAAGATCAATTAATAGGCTGCGTAAAAAGAGCCCATGAACTAGACACCAACCTAAACGCCCACATCATGTACGAAAACCTAGTAGCAAAGGCATCAGGTGTACTAGCCTTCCTACATCTATTAGACAAAAACAACATCGAAGCAAGCACAATAGACTATGTCATAGAATGTTCAGAAGAAGCCTGCGGCGACATGAACCAAAGAGGCGGCGGAAACTTTGCAAAATCCATAGCAGAAATGGCAGAAGCAGTAAACGCTACCGGTTCAGATACAAGAGGCTTCTGTGCAGCACCAACCCATGCACTAATCGAAGCAGCAGCCCTAGTAAAAGCAGGAGTCTTTGAGAACGTAGTCATCGTAGCCGGTGGAGCAACAGCAAAACTAGGCATGAACGGAAAAGACCATGTAAAAAAAGACATGCCAATCCTAGAAGACATCATAGGAGGCTTTGCCGTACTCGTAAGTAAAAACGATGGCATCAACCCAATCCTAAGAACAGACCTACTAGGAAGACACACCGTAGGAACAGGCTCCTCACCACAGGCAGTAATTACCTCATTAATCACAGCACCACTAGACCGTGGGGGCTTAAAAATTACCGATATCGACAAATACTCCGTAGAAATGCAAAACCCAGACGTCACCAAACCAGCAGGAGCAGGAGACGTACCAGAAGCCAACTACAAAATGATCGCAGCCCTAGGAGTAAAACGAGGAGAACTAGACAGAAAAGAAGTAGCAACCTTTGGCGACAAACACGGTATGCCAGGGTGGGCACCAACCCAAGGACATATCCCAAGCGGTGTACCCTATATAGGCCATGCCAGAGAAGCCTTCCTAAACAAAGAAATCAACCGAGCAATGATCGTAGGAAAAGGTAGCTTATTCCTAGGAAGAATGACCAACCAATTTGACGGGGTTTCCATAGTAATGGAACAAAACAACGGGCAAGGTGAGGCGACAGTAGGCGTATCAGAAGGCGAAGTAAAAAATATGATAGCAGAAGCCATGAGAAACTTCGCCACACACTTATTAGGAGAATAAGGAGTGAATACAATGTCAGAAAACAAAGCAGTAAAACAAATGATCGGCAAAGTATTCAACAATATAGCCGATGCCATAGAAACCGGCGAATTTGGAAAAAAAATCAGAGTAGGCTTAACCACTTTAGGCAGTGAACATGGGGTAGAAAACCTAGTAAAAGCAGCCCAAATGGCAGCAAAATCCTCAACAGGCTATCAAATAGTTTTAATAGGCCCTAAAGTAGAAAGCCATCTAGTACAATACGAAGCCAACACAGAAGAAGAAGCCCACAAAAAAATGGAAGAACTACTGGACAGTGGCGAAATAGACGGCTGCGTAACCATGCACTACAACTTCCCTATAGGCGTATCCACAGTAGGCAAGGTGATTACACCCGGAAAAGGCAAAGAAATGTTTATCGCCACCACCACCGGTACATCCTCACCCCATAGAACAGAAGCCATGGTAAAAAATGCCCTTTACGGCATCATAGCAGCAAAGGCAAACGGCATTAAAAACCCAACCGTAGGGATTCTAAACGTAGACGGAGCAAGACAAGTAGAAAAAGCCCTAAAAGAACTAAAATCCAACGGTTATGCCATCAACCTGACAGAATCCATGCGAAGTGACGGAGGCTGTATCATGAGAGGTAACGACCTATTAGCAGGAACACCAGACATCATGGTACAAGACACCCTAAGCGGTAACGTATTAATGAAAGTATTCTCCGCCTTTACAACAGGAGGAGACTACGAATCCATCGGCTATGGTTATGGTCCAGGAATAGGAGAAGGACAAGAAAGAACCATCCTGATCCTATCAAGAGCCTCCGGCGTACCAGTAGTCGCCAATGCCCTTCAATATGCAGCAGAACTAGTAAAGGGCAACCTAAAAGAAGTAGCCAAAGAAGAATTCCAAGCAGCCAAGAAGGCAAAGCTAGATGAAATATTAAAAAGCCTAACAAAAGACAACAAAAAAGCAAAAGAAACAGAGGAAGAAGTAACAGCACCACCAAAAGAAGTCGTAACAGGTTCCATATCAGGAATTGATATTATGGACCTAGAAGACGCAGTAAAGGCCCTATGGAAAAAAGGGATTTATGCAGAAAGCGGTATGGGCTGTACAGGACCCATCTTAATGGTAAATGAAGCAAAGGTAAATGATGCAATAGCACTGCTTCAGGAAACGGGCTTTGTGGCAAAGGAAAAAAGCGACTGTTAATTTTAGCAAAACATCATACTTACCAAGCGGTATGATGTTTTGTATTTACTTCCGTAAGAGTTTTGAGCAAGATGAGATGGAAGATTTATAGGAGTTCTTGGTGTTTAGCTTGAACACGAAAAGTTGTGGGGGTTACTTAAAAATCTTCATAAAGCGTTGAAAAAAACACCGAAAAATAAATTCAATTATAAAATAAACATGATTGTAAAATAGACCAATTGATGATATAATGACTTTAGTTAGTAAATTAACAAAGAAAAACGTTTTCGATGTTATGACTAGCCACATAAAAATACAAGTTTTTTAAAACAATATATAATAAATTGAAGGGAGTGTGTAAATTTATGAAATTAGAGATTGGAAATTTCTATGTAAAAGATGTTATCTTTGGTGAAAAAACAGCTTATGCTAATGGAACACTGACTATTAATAAGGAAGAGGCATTAGCAGTTGTTAGAGAAGATGAGCATATTACAGAAGCAGATATCATCATTACAAAGCCTGGAGACAAAGTAAGAATCGTACCAGTAAAGGAAGCTATTGAGCCAAGACACAGAGTAGGTGGAGGTCCAGTATTTCCTGGAGTAACAGGAGACTTAATGCAATCAGGAGATGGACAAACCCTTGCTTTGAAAAATTGCAGTGTATTGGTAGTAGGAAAGCATTGGGGTGGATTCCAAGATGGGTTAATTGATATGAGTGGAGAAGGAGCAAAATATACACTTTTTTCTCAATTACAAAACATCTGTCTTGTAGCTGATACTGACGAAGATTTCGAAAAACGTGAACAACAGAAGAAAAACCGTGCTTTAAGATGGGCAGGGATGAGATTAGCAGAATATATAGGCAGCTGTGTTGCTGAATTGCAACCGGAAGAAGTGGAAACCTATGAATTAGCACCAATCACAAAGCGTTCTGAAGAAGTACAGGCTTTACCAAGTGTTGCATTAGTACTACAACCTCAGTCTCAAATGGAGGAAATGGGCTACAATGACTTGGTATATGGCTGGGACTGCAACCACATGGTACCAACTTTTATGCATCCTAACGAAGTATTAGACGGTGCTATGATTTCAGGATCTTTTATGCCTTGCTCTTCAAAATGGTCTACTTATGATTTTCAAAATTATCCAATGATTAAGCGTTTATATCAAGAACATGGAAAAACCATTAACTTCTTAGGTGTGATTATGTCTAACTTAAATGTTGCTTTAGAACAAAAAGAAAGAGCAGCACAGTTTGTAGCACAAATGGCAAAATCCTTAGGTGCTGATGCAGCTGTTGTAGCAGAAGAAGGTTATGGTAATCCAGATGCAGACTTTATTGCATGCATCGTGGCATTAGAAAATGCAGGTGTGAAGACGATAGGACTTACAAATGAATGTACTGGTAGAGATGGGGCTTCCCAACCACTGGTGACTTTAGACGAAAAAGCCAATGCTATTGTTTCTTGTGGAAATGTTTCTGAATTAATAGAGTTACCGCCTATGGAAACTGTTATTGGTGAGCTACAAGCATTAGCTAGAGATGGTTTGTCTGGAGGATGGTCAGATGATGAAATCTTAGGATCATCTGTTAGAGAAGATGGATCAATTATTATGGAAAACAATGCAATGTTCTGTGGGGACCGTGTGGCAGGATGGTCTACAAAAACAATGGTAGAATATTAAGGAGGTGCTAAAAATGAAAAAGAAGGCAATCTTATATTTAAATCAATTCTTTGGACAAATTGGTGGGGAAGAACTAGCAGATCATGCTCCTGAAATAAGAGAAGGATTAGTAGGACCTGCAATGGAGTTAGACAAACAATTAGGTGATATTGCAGAAATAACCCATACCATTATTTGTGGAGACAACTTTATGGGTTCTAGACAAGAAGAGGCAGTTGAAGCCATATTAGGATTTTTAGCGGATAAGGAATTCGACATCTTCTTTTCAGGGCCAGCCTTTAGAGCAGGAAGATATGGAAGTGCATGCGGACATATTTCTAAAGCTGTTAAGGAAAAATTTGGCGTACCAGTAGTTAGTTCTATGAATGATGAAAACCCTGGCGTCGAGATGTTTAAAAAGGAAATGTATATCTTCAAAGGTGGTGCCAGTGCGGCAGCCATGAGAAAAGATGTAAAAGCAATGGCGGATTTTGGCAAGAAGATCTTAACAGGAGAAGAACTTTTATCTGCTGAAGAAGAAGGGTATTATGGCAGAGGGGAAAGACATCAAAAATGGTTAAACCCTGCAGTGCCAGCTACTGAAAGAGTTATAGACATGTTACTTAAAAAGATTAATGGGGAACCTTTCCAAACAGAGCTTCCAATTCCTCCATCTGACTTAGTAGCTATTGCAGAATCTATTAAAGACTTAAAAAATGCTAAAATTGCTATAGCGACAACTGGTGGAATTGTACCGGTAGAAAATCCTGATAGAATCCAGTCAGCTTCAGCTACAAGATGGGGTAAATACGATGTAACTGGTATGGAAAGATTAGAAGCAGGAGTATTTAAAACCATCCATGCAGGATTCGACCCAGCAGCAGCGGATGCAGACCCTAATGTAATCGTTCCACTAGATGCATTAAGAGCTTATGAAAAAGAAGGAAAAATTGGTTCTGTTCATAACTATTTCTATACAACCGTTGGAACAGGAACAACTCAGGGAGAAGCAGCAAGAATGGGTAGAGAAATTGTAGAGGATCTTAGAGCAGCTGGTGTGGATGCTGTTATCATGACCTCCACATGAGGTACCTGTACACGTTGCGGTGCAACGATGGTAAAAGAAATTGAAAAAGCAGGTATCACCATTGTACAAATGGCAAATCTAATTCCAGTTGCTAAAACTGTTGGAGCCAATAGAATGGTACCAACCATTTCTATTCCATATCCTTTGGGTCATCCAGAAACAACAAAAGAAGAGCAATGGAAACTACGTTATCATAGAGTAGGGGTTGCTTTAGAATCACTAGAAACCGATATTCAAGAACAAACAGTATTTAAAGTGAAAATCTAAAAAAACTAAAAAAACTGAATACACTCTATGATAAAAGGAGCTAACCATATGCAAGAAATGAAAAAAAATAATACGGTGTTTCATATCTCGCTGGTGGTTGTGTTTGCCATCGTTTTCTGGGGAATATTTTCCCCAGAAAACTTTGAAAGCACAGCAAATGGATTTTATGAATTTGTTGTTGGAAGCTTTAGCTGGATGTACTTGTTATCAATGCTATCATTTGTAGCCTTTGCTGGATTTTTAGCCTTCAGTAAGTATGGAAAGATCAAACTAGGTCCAGATGATTCCGTGCCAGAATACAGCAATACCTCGTGGTTTGCTATGTTATTTGGAGCAGGTATGGGGATCGGACTGGTATTCTGGGGAGTAGCAGAGCCATTAAACCACTTTGTGAACCCACCTTTTGGTCTAACAGGAGGAACAGCTGAAGCAGCAAACTTTTCCATGAAGACTTCTTTCCTACACTGGGGCTTTCATCCATGGGCCAACTACAGTATCTTTGGACTAGCACTCGCTTATTTTCAATTTAGAAAAAACAAGCCAGGTTTAATTAGTAGTGTATTTATTCCACTATTAGGAGAGGAAAGAATCAATGGGCCAATAGGGAAAACGATAGATATTTTAGCGATATTTGCAACCATTGCAGGGGTGGCTACTTCACTGGGCTTAGGAACACTGCAAATTAATGGTGGATTAAACTTCTTATTTGGTATACCCAACACTACTTTAGTAAATGTCATTATTATTGCTGTCGTAACATTTGTCTATATATGGACGGCGGTAACAGGAATTGAAAAAGGAATTAAACTTTTATCAGACATTAATCTTATTGCAGCTATTGCCATACTAGGGCTATCTATTATTGTAGGGCCTACCGTTAAAATGATTAACATATTCCTTAATGGAACAGGACTATATATCACAGATTTTATTCGAGACAGTTTTCGTATTGAAGCCTTCGGAGACAACAGCTGGACTGGAGGTTGGACAGTATTCTACTGGGCTTGGTGGATTGCCTGGGCACCCTTCGTAGGTACATTTATAGCTCGTATTTCAAAAGGAAGAACGATTAGAGAGTTTGTTATAGGTGTAATCGTAGCACCATCTTTAGCATCCTTTGTATGGTTTGCTACCTTTGGAACGCTAGGAATGAACTTAGGAATGGATGTAGCATCAGAAGCAATACAAACTACAGAGACAGCACTATTTGTAGTAATGAAACACTACCCATTAGGCAGTATTATTTCTCTTGTTGCAGTATTCTTGCTATGTACCTTCTTTATTACATCAGCAAATTCAGCAACCTTTGTATTAGGCATGATGTCTTCAAATGGAGATTTAAATCCAAGCAATTCAAAGAAGATTATATGGGGATTAGTACAGTCTTTATTGGCGGTATCTTTACTGCTGGCTGGTGGTCTTACTACACTACAGATAGGTTCTATCGCAGCAGCATTCCCCTTTGTTATTGTAATGATTCTTTCCATGGTTTCTTTAATGAAGGCATTGAAAAGTGATGAAAAGTTTGATTAAAAAACAAGCATCCTGGCTAAATCAGGATGCTTGTTTTGTTGCACTTATTTAAAGCTCCGCCGTAGGCTTCGATTGTTTTTTTGATATACAGAAGCGTCTTATCTACCGCCACATCAATACTATAATCTACTTGGTTTTTAAGAACTCTAGTAAACATACCTTGGTAAATAACTAAAGTCATTTCATTCACCTCGTCTAAGTACTCATCTTGAAGGAAACCATCCTTAGCACAAGTTTTTAGTAAGGGCAAGTTTCTTTCAGGGATATTTTGCTTTAGCAGCATAGGAAGAAGTTCTTCCGGCTGTTCTCCCAGTTCCTCTGGAAAAATATTGTAATACTCCTTGATTGAATCCCTTAAAGAATCACAAAACTTTTCGAAAAAGATCAGTTGATAGATTTTAGGATTATTGTAGGAGTGGGTACAAAAACATTTCCAAATTCGTAGGTACTTATCCAGAGAATCCTCAGCGCCCTTTATATATTCCGGCAATTCAATAGCATATTCCTTTAAATACTTCATAGAAGCGAAGAAAATCAGATGATCTAGATTTTCAAAGTAATTATACATTGTAGCACTGTTGTACCCTGCTAGATCCGCTACTTTTCTAACCGTAATAGCTTCTATGCCTTCCTCTTCTATAACTTTATTGGTTGCTTCAATAAAATAACTCATAATTCGTCTTTTTTGTATTTCTTTTTTATCTATCATTTATCATCTACCCCATATCTTTTATATTATCTATATAGTTTCCCCTTATAGGATTATTATAGCACATGAAAAAGAATAAGTGTTAAAATATAAACAAGTATAGAAAAATACAATGAATATAAGTAAGTAAATAATAAAAATGCTATAAATGAGGACTTTCATATTAAAGAAGATAAAAAATAAAGGAATTTAGAAGATTTTGGAGAATATTAAATAAAATGGATACCTAAGATTATTATAAAAAATGAAGGTGAAGAATTATGAAGGAAAAAGTAAGAGAATTAAGGGAATTACCACAAGAAATAAAACATAACTATTTCAACGTTTTATTTACTATGGCAAATATAGATGAAAAAATAAATCCTTTGGAGTTGGCAGAGCTTTATAGGTTTATGGCTAAGATGCAATTAGAAAAGGAAGAAAGAAAAGTACTGCTAAAGCAACTATATAAATCAGAAAACAATTTAGAAAATTTATGTAAAAATCTCTATAGGGGATTGAATGAACAAGAAAAAAATATTGTTCGGTTTTCTTTAATAAGAGATTTGATGCTTTTAATGAAAAGTGATTACTACGAGGCGCAAGAGGAAACAGATCTTTTTAACCAGATTAAGGTGTTGCTGAATATAACAGAGGAGCATATGGTATGGTTTAATGAGGAAAAGGCTCTTTATCAAGATACCTCAAATAAACCTTTAAGCTATGAGGGGATAGAAGAGACAGTTTTAATGGCTACTGCTATTGGGGTTCCCTTAACTACCTTCTTATTTAGCGACAGCTTTAAAAAAAATCCTTTTCTATTGAAAAAGTCTTCCCATAAAAGAAGGCTAAGGACTGATTTACTACGGTCTATAGCGATAGGAGGAGTATCTTATCATTCCTTAAAATGGTGGTTGAGGAGAAGAAAAAAGAAGTCAATGTCTTTGCAGCAGTGCATGATTGAAGAAGTTGAAAAGCTTCAGGAAAGGGCTAAAAGATATATGGCACTAGATCTGCAGCATCTGCAGCAGAGTTTACAATGGGCAGAAGAAAATTTTATAGATATGGAGCTTCAAAGGGAGACGATTATTCTGCTTAAAAAGAGCTTAGCAGTTCTTCATAACACGAAACCTCAAGAGTTATAAATGAGACTCCTGCTTCATTGGAGTCTTTTTCAAGTCTAATTCTATAGAAAAGATTTTTCTCAAATTTGATAGTAGTATGGAAAGGAAAAAAAAGTTTTTTGTGGAATATAAATAGTAAGATGTAGCTATAGGCCTTAGCTTCAGAGGTTACTGACATAATTTCATATTTTAAAATGTATATTTGAGTATATAGAATATAGTAGATGTTACTAAAAGTAGTTTTTGATAAAATTTTAACAGCAGGGTAAATCAATAGAAAATGACTGGAGGTAAAAGCTGTGAAAATAGGAATTCCCCAGAGTTTGCTTTATGCTTACTACTATCCTTTCTGGAAGACTTATTTTGAAGAATTAGGTTTGGAAGTAGTAACTACTTCCCCTACAACAAAGGCGATTATTGATCAAGGGGTAAAGGCTTCTGTACCAGAAATTTGTGTACCTATCAAGGTATATATTGGGCATGTAATAACACTGCTTGAAGAAGAGGTTGATTACATTTTTGTACCAAGATTCGTCTCTATAAAAAAAGGTCAGTTTTTTTGCCCAAAATTTATGGGGCTTCCAGATATGATCCGACATTCGATAGAAGGTATTGAAGAAAAGCTGATCATGCCTTTTGTTGATACAAAAAGTGACAATATAGCTGCTGCCTTTAAAAATAATATTTTCGGAGATAAGCTTTCTCTAAGTCCTAGACAAAATAAACAGGCCTTAGAGAGAGCAGAAAAAGTATGGCTTGAATTTAGAGAATATAGTAAGAAGGGTTACTCTATACTAGAGGCTTGTAGTCTTGCACTAGATAATCATCCCAAGCAGCAGATAGAACTATTAAACAAAGAAAAAACGGATGTAACGATAGGCCTATTGGGCTATGTATATAATATATATGACCCTTTTATCAGTATGGATATATTAGAAAAGCTAAGGAAGATGGGGGTTAGGATTAAGACTTTTGAGATGCTGGAGGAAAAGGATATAGAAAACCAGCTGAGATCTATGTCAAAAACTCTATTTTGGACCTTTAGTGATAAACTTTTAGCAGCAGGGTATCACTTTTACAACGACGAGGAAGTAGATGGTTTAATCCATGTGACAGCCTTTGGATGTGGTCCAGACTCTTTATTAGGAAAACTATTAGAGCTTGACTCTTCCCTCTATAAAAAGCCCTTTATGACAGTAAGAGTTGATGAACATTCAGGTGAAAATCATCTTCAAACAAGAATAGAGGCTTTTGTAGATATGCTTAAGAGAAAAAAATTAAAAGTACAAAGGGGTGCGTAAAGATGAAGGTATCTTTCCCCTATATGGGAACGACAGTGGTGTACAAAAAGCTTTTAGAATTATTAGGACATGAAGTCATCATGCCTCCAAAACCTAGTCAGAAAACCATTAACTTAGGTGTAAAGTATAGTCCAGAATTTGCATGTTTCCCATTGAAAGTCATTATGGGTAGTTATATAGAGGCGATAGAAAAGGGTGCAGAAGTGATTATTACCTCGGGAGGACACGGACCCTGTAGAGCTGGATTTTATGAGAGGGTACACAGTCGTATTTTAGAAGAGGAAAATTATCCTGCAGAGTTTATTGTCTTTGATTCTATGTTTAGAGACACTAAAATGTTTTTTCGCAATCTTGTACGCTTGAAGGGAGAAAGTTCTTGGTATAAACTTATGAAATCGTTTTTACTGGTTTATGATATGATCAAAAAGTTAGATATATTAGAGAAAAAAGTACAGCAAATTAGAGCCTATGAATTGAAAAAAGGAGAGACCACTAGAGTGTGGGAAAAAATCCAACACCTCTTTGACCAAGCCTATAGTAAAAGGATGATAGAAGATGCTTTCCAAAAAGGGGAACTGATGTTGAAAGAAATAAAGCAGGTACCTGTAAGGGAAGAAAATAGAATAAGGATAGGAATTGTAGGAGAAATCTATGTGGTTATGGAAGCCTCTATTAATATGAAGCTTGAAGAATTATTAGGCTCATTAGGGGCAGAGGTAGAACGTTCTCAATATCTTTCCCAATGGATTAACTACAATGCTTTGCCTGAGTTTATAAACCATAGCCACGAAACTGAAATTTTAAAAAAGGGAGAAAAATATATTCCTATTCCAATAGGAGGACATGCGCAACAAACTGTAGGGCATATTGTGGACTATAGCGAGAGAGGTTTTGATGGTGTTGTTCATCTGATGCCTTTTGGCTGTTTGCCAGAACTGGTTTCACAAAGTATTGTTCCTAAAATTACGGCTGAATTAAATATTCCAGTGCTAACACTATCTATTGATGAACAAACTGGTACAGCCAATAACTTAACAAGAATTGAAGCATTCCTTGACCTGATAAAGGGAAAGAGAAGAAAAAAAATATCGTAGGGAGATGAATAGGGTGCAAGAGGTCTATTTAGGAATAGATGTAGGATCAGTTAGTACAAACATCGTTGTTATCGACAATGACTATGAAGTTTTGCATAGTCAATATATTCGAACAAATGGGCAGCCTCTAGATTCTGTACAAAAGGGGTTAATAGAATTAAGAAAAAATCTACCCAACAATATTCAAGTACGAGGTGTTGGGACAACTGGCAGTGGCCGACAGTTGGTGGGAGTAATGGTGGGGGCAGATGTAGTGAAAAATGAAATAACTGCACATGCTACTGCTACAGCCCATGTAGTGCCTGATGTAAAGACAATTTTTGAAATTGGTGGGCAGGATTCCAAAATTATTATTATAGAAAATCAGATGGTTATAGATTTTGCCATGAACACAGTTTGTGCAGCTGGAACAGGTTCTTTCTTAGACCACCAGGCAGAAAGGCTAGGAATTCCTATAGAACAGTTTGGTGATATGGCATTGATGGCAGAAAGAGATGTAAGGATTGCTGGAAGATGTACGGTTTTTGCAGAGTCGGATATGATTGCAAAGCAGCAGTTTGGTTTCTCGAAGTCAGAAATTATAAAAGGTCTTTGTGAAGCTTTAGTAAGGAACTATATTAATAATTTGGGTAGAGGCAAAAAATTAGAGCCTCCTTATGTATTTCAAGGAGGAGTAGCGGCCAACAAAGGAATTAAGACAGCCTTTGAAAAGGAAATAGGCCATGAGGTAATTATTCCTAAGCATTTTAATATCATGGGAGCATTGGGTTCAGCTATTTTAGCAAAGGAACAGATTGAAGAAACACAAGCCCCAAGTAACTTTAGAGGTTTTGAAGCAGCAGAATTAGATTTTAAGCCCTCCACCTTTGAGTGTGGCAGCTGTTCAAATAATTGTGAAGTGATTAAAGTAGAGCTGGATCGACAAGTAGTGGCTATGTGGGGAGATCGATGTGGAAAATGGACCAATAGTCTATAATGTTATAAAAAAAAGTCGCTTTTAGTGAGGACGAAAAAGTATAATTTCTATGTTACTGTCATGACCTGTCATTCTGAACACAGTGAAGAATCTGTCTTTTTAAGATCTTTCACCAGTGTTCAGGATGACAAAAGCACTTTTTTATTGTTTATTACAAATTGTTAACATAATTCTCTAAAACCTCTAATAAAGCAATATATTTTTTTTCAGTGGCTATACTATCTAACCTTTCTTTAGCATCTTCAAACAGTTGATCAATTTCTTGATGCATAGCATCATCAAAACTGGTTTCAGCAAATGTGAAGATAGCAGTGTCTTCTTTATCTATATGACGATACAATAGATCCATATAAGCTGTAGCATTAGCAACAATATCTAGTTTTGCTTCTTCGGACCCTTCTTTTGCTTTTTTTAAGGCATTTTCTAAGTTTTGTATAAATAATCTTCCTAAATCATGCTCTGCCAACATGCCGTAAATAGGCCCCTGTTTAATGGCTGTGCCTAATTCTGAGGACATCTTTTCAAATAAAATATCTTCCTCTTTCCCATGATGAAACTTATCCGCATAGTTCCTAATAAAATCAATAGCATCATAGTATCCTTGATAGTAGACTTCTTTTGTATAAAAGGTCTGCAAACACAGTTTTCTTATTACCTTTAACATTCTTAAAATATTTTGATGTTCATCCATCAATGTTTTCACTGCCTTCATAAAATTCCCTCCTCTAAGTATAAATTAAGACTGTATTTTTGATAGTGTAGTATCATAGTGTTAAAATATGTTTTTGATAAAAAATTTTGATCTCTGTATTTAGTATAACCATATATCTGTATTTGGACTGTGAGTTAAATCAAAAACATAAAAAAATCTTTTGAAAAATATATTTTTCGTCTATAATTATAGTTAACTGGACTTGTGGAATTTTTCAAACTATATAGAGGGAAAATTAAATATATTAAGCGAAAGCATTTGAGAGTATTGTAACAACCCTTAGTGACTGAGGGGATAATATAGATTAATTTGGATTGGAGAGGGAAAATGAAAATAGGTGGATATGCTCACGGTAATGGAATCACTTTTTTCTGTGACGTATTAAAGATTAGAGCCATAAAGGAAAAAGAAGATATAAAGTATCAGATAAACTGGATTTTGCCAAAGGCATGGCTAAGAAAGCTGGAGGGAAAGTTTTTTCTTAGTAGTTTACTAGTAATCTACTATCAATGGAGAGTAATGAGTACTAAGTTTAAGGGATTGACAATTGGCTTAGTATCCATTGCAATCCTAGAGGAAATTTTACAAATATCTGTGTTGGATAAAATTCCTTACTCGATTATGGACAAATGGTGGCTTTATATCATCTTAGGGACTTGCTTTTTATGGAATATAAGAAAAATTATCAGGCTTTTCCAATATCATGGTGCAGAACACAAAGTGATAAATTGTTATATAAAATATGGATATATAAACTATTCTCTAGTAAAAAGCTCTTCTAGGTTTAATAAACGATGTGGTTCCAACTTAGTTTTAATTATGCTGTTATTCTATGGTGTGTTATGGTTATTTGCCGTGGAGTCCTTAATAATTTTTCTTCTGTTTTTTTTAGTTTCTATTCAAATGGCAAAAAAAATTGCTTCTAAGGATAGAAAATGGGATAAATATATGAACTTATTACAATGGATAACGGTTTTAGAGCCCCAAAAAGAAGACATTGAGTTAGCGATCAATGCCTTTAAGGGTTTACAGCAGGCTTATCATATATACTGCCAGGAAATATCAGCTTAGTTCAAAGCGTTTTCTAAACAATTTGAACTATTTTTTTCTTTAGAAATAACCCATAGTGTTATGATAACTATGAGAGAGGCTATACCACCTATATAATTAAGTAGTCTATATCCTCCAACATTATATAGCATCGGAGAGAGAAGAATAAAGACTAAATTACAAAAAGAGTGAGAAAAAGAGATCAAAGTCATAAATAAGGTTCTTTGGGTGGGATAGACCTCAGAGGCCAAAGCTTGGAAGGCTAAAAACCCACCATCTAACCCAAATGCATTTAACATAACCACAACAACTACTATAGAAATAGAATTGATATAGGATAGTGGAAATAAGGTAATTGCCATTAAAATAAAACCTATGCTAGCTGTTTTGAGTTTACCTATTTTATCACTAACAATGGTAGCGATTGTTACGCCAACCATAGCACCCGAGTTTGCTAAAGTGTAAACATAGCCTATTTGCCTTTGTCCTAAACCAAAATTTTGATCTAGCCATATGGAAAAAAAGCTAAAAAGGCATAAGGGAGCTGCCATGATCATAAAGGAAGATAGAACAAACTTTTGTGTTGTTTTGCCTCTAAGCATGTTGAGTAAGTGCTGAAAATCAACGTTTTCATTCATACTTATGGAGGTAGGTTGATCATTAGGAAGTTTTAACAGAATAAGTAGTACAATAGCAGCAATTAAGGATACACTCCAATAAAGCACTTTCAAACTAAAGATTTCTACGATATAAGAAGAAGTAGCTGGTGCTAGTAGAATTGCAAATGCAAAGGCAATACGTAGTACACCGGCAGCTCTCCCACGCTGACTATAGGGTATAAAGTCGCTTATATAAGCAATAACAGTGGCTCCTATAGTTAAAGAACCTATACCAGTAATCATTCGGGCTATAGCAAAAACATAATGATGGGCAGCAATGCCGCTAATAAAAGTGCCTACAATAAAGAAACAGGTTGATACAAAAAGGCCTCGCTTTTTTCCGATCTTATCAGTAATCATACCGAAAAAAGGTAAAAATAAGCCCATAGAAAAAAAACCGAAGTTTAAATAGATAACACTGCTTTTTGGTATGTCAAAGTAAGAGGATAGGTAGGGAATAATTGCATTAATAAAATTCATTTCGAAGCTTGTTAAAAACTGTAACAAAAAACATGCAAAAAAAATTAAGGAATAACCCAAGTTGATACCCCCTTGTTAGATATTACTTTAATTATGTAACAAATTTATCTATGTGTAAACATATTTTTCAGTGGTTTATCTTAAAATCTTTATATAGATAAGCAAGTTCAAACTTTAATTTTGATATACACGGTCTACGGTTTCTCCCCAAAACCATGGGCTGCAAATGTAGCCTTTAGTATATCAAAATTAAGTCCTGATGTTGTTTATCTATATCTCATATAATTAAATATTAAAAGGGAAGATCAAGTGATCTTCCCTTTTAATATTTATCTTAGTTTATTTTGATTGTTTTTATTTTGTTGCTGAGCTTGTTGCTGATTTTTTTGTTGTTGTTGCATTCCTAAAGATTGTTGTAAATATTGAGGCTCTTCACTATTTACGAAATCTACCCTACCTTGAAGCATTTGAATAGTAGTATCTAAGTTTGTTGACAATTGGTTGAACATTTGCTTCGCTTGTTGGTCTTCTGTGTCCATAGAGAAAGTTTTCAGATCAGCTTGTAAACCTTTTGCACTATTTAAAGCTTGTTGAAGTTTATTGATTGTTGTCATTAGTGTAATACCTCCACATAAGTTTTTGTTTAAAAGTTTTCTTCCTTCTATATTATTAACAAAAGTTTTGGTAATTCTCATTGTAAAAATAGGCAAAAAATCAAAGAACCAAAGAAGCGTAAGTGTCCTTTGGCTCAATTAAAGTTTATTTTAATTGTATATAATGCATAGAAGTTTGTGTAGAAGTTGTGTTATCAACAATATAAGTATAGTTAGGATTAGCGTGTTCTATAAATGCCTTAATCCAGATGAAACGAAGATGATACATTGTTTCAGCTTCCATGCCCACATGCTCCCAATAGGGTCGATGTAAACAATTGGTTATTTGCCACTGAACTTTCTCCTCCTGTGCATCGATGACATTATTTGCGTTATCGCAGGGCATGCCTTCTAATAAATAATTGTTTAATTCTTTGTATAGGAAAGTTGCATTAGACACTTTTTTTTCTTCAAACGCTTCTAAACCCAACTGTTTGCCTTGTTCTTCATAAACATTTTCTATGGTTTTCAAAGCTTCTTTTCCAAATTTATCTAACAGAATTTTAATCATAGCTGCTTGCCTTGTTTCAACGATAGAAATTTGTCTTTGCAGCCAACCATGAATATTATCAGTATCAATCAACTTTTCAAGTGGTTCCTGTGGAATAAAATGTCCATATTTTTCTTGGATAGTATCACTTAATTGATGTATAAGTTCCTTAGATGCTTCATTGGATAAAGCAGTTAAGATATCCTTCTCTAATTCTTCAAACAACTGAATTTTTTTAAATAACCAATGATGAATAGGGCCTAAAAAAGCACTCATAAAGTTGCCTCCTTTAAAATGGAATAATGTTAATTACTATCTATATCATATCCATCTAGCTAAATTTTTAAAATGATATAAATCACAAATAAAACAAAACTTTAAAAAATCCTTCGGGAACTATCACATCTTTTGATGCATTACATAATATAGAATAAGAACATGATTCATTATAAGAAAAGGAGTGAATAGAATGAGTGAACTTAATAAAAATGATGTATTAGGCAACTTTTTTGGAGGGATTTTTGGAGGCAAATCTAACATATTAGTTATATTAGTATTATTTTTACTACTAAGTCAGGGTGGAAAAGGATGTGGATTCTGGGGCAAGTTTGATGAAAACTTAATTCTAGTATTTGTAGTGGTTATACTATTATTCGGTGGATCTTTCAGATTCTAAGAAAATTTCAAAGAACATATTAAAAAATAGACACATTGAGTGTCTATTTTTTATCCAACTCCTTCCAAAATAATTAAATTTTAGGTTGTATGCTATATATTACAATGATTAAAAGCTTTCATAATACAGATAATAGTACTGTAGTTACACACTACAAATATACATTCAAGGAAGGAGGAAGACATAATGGCAACTAATAATAACACAGGTAGAAACCAAATCGTAGTTCCAGAAGCACGTCAAGCATTAAACCAAATGAAAACAGAGATCGCTAGTGAATTAGGTTTAACAAACTATGAAGCAACTGATAAGGGTAATTTAACAGCTAGACAAAATGGTTACGTTGGTGGATATATGGTTAAAAGATTAATCGAGCAAGCTGAAAGAAATATGAGTGGTAGATAGTAAGTTTAATATTTACTATTTAATAAAATAACAAACAAAAGCGAAGCAAAAGCTTCGCTTTTGTTTGTGTAAAAGATAAAAATAAGGTTGAAAAAAAATATACCTTAGAGTAAACTAAGTATGTAGTAGAATATGTAAACTTATAAAATATAATTTTAGGGGGCGAGGCAGTCTTGAAACTAGAAAATAAATTAATCAAAAAAATTAATTTTAGTTTAATTATTGTGGTTTTAATGATATGTATTATGGGCATTGTTATGATTGCCAGTGCTACTCATAGTTTAGGGTATGAAAGATATATTCGGACACAAATATCATCTATTATTATGGGTTTTATAGCAATTATTATTATTTTGTTTATTGATTATAATGTATTGGCTAAGTTATATATGCCAATATATATTTTTTCTAACTTATTACTAGTATCAGTGTTGTTATTTGGAGCGGGTGCGGATAGTTGGGGAGCTAATCGATGGATTAGGATAGGTGGTTTTCAGTTTCAGCCTTCAGATTTTGCCAAAATTGGTATTATTATTTGTCTTGCTAAGGTAATTGATGATCACAAGGACTCTATTCATAAATTATCTACGATAACAAAAATTCTTCTATTTGCAGGATTACCAATGGCTTTAATTGCGCGTCAGCCAGATCTAGGTACAACAATGGCTTTTGGTTTCTTTACTTTAGGCATGATTTTTATCGCAGGGCTAAAGTATAAGCATATTTTTATCACAGCTATTATAGGCATGTTCAGTGTTCCCCTTGCTTGGCTCACCTTTTTAAAGGATTATCAGAAGGATAGAATATTAACCTTCTTAAATCCTGATCTAGACCCTATGGGAAAGGGATATCATGCTATACAATCAAGATTGGCTGTAGGAAACGGTATGATTTTTGGCAAAGGATTATTCCGAGGTACGCAAAGTCAGTTTGGTTTCTTACCAGAGAAGCATACAGACTTTATTTTTTCTGTATTGGCAGAAGAGTTGGGATTTGCAGGGGTAAGTGTATTGATTTTGTTATACATTATCATGTTGGTAAAATGTATTAATATAGCAATGGATGCCAAAGACGACTTTGGTGCATATATTGTTACTGGGGCTACTTTTATGTTGGCATTTCATATTTTCTCAAATATAGGTATGACGATAGGATTAATGCCAGTTACTGGTAAGCCATTACCCTTTGTTAGCTATGGGGGGACTTTTATGCTCTCTAATATGATGGCCTTAGGATTGATATTAAATGTAAATATGCGCAGGGATAAAATTAATTTTTAAACATATATTTTTTAGATAGCTATAAGAAATACTATATAAGGAGGTGGTGGAAAATGGATTCTATTCCCGATGGGAGTCAGGAACCTTGTTTAGAAAGTAAAGAGACAAGTATTAGAGGAGAGTTTTCCACTACCCTGAGTGGAGGAACTTCTCTGGAGTAGGAGAGGTGAAAAAATGCATGAAAGAATTTTGGAATTGATCGAAGAAAAAAAGTTTGCTGTACTTAAAGAAGAATTAAAGGAAATGAGAGCAGTTGATGTAGCAGAAGCCTTTGATGAACTAGACAAAAAAAATAGTGTGATTTTATTTCGTTTACTAACAAAAGATGATGCTGCAGAAATCTTTTCTTATTTATCTACACAACAGAGGAAAGATATTGTTAATGCTATTCATGAAACGCAATTGAAGGAAATCATTGAAGAATTATATTTTGATGATATGATTGACTTTTTAGAAGAAATGCCAGCAAACTTTATAAAAAGAATTTTGACTTCCGCTACAGAGGAAGAAAGAAAGTTAATCAACCAGTTTTTAAGATATCCTGAAAATTCTGCTGGCAGCTTAATGACCATTGAGTATGTAGACTTAAAAAAGGAAATGACAGTAAAGCAAGCACTAGAGCATATCAAAAAAACAGGCGTAGATAAAGAAACAATCTATACCTGCTATGTACTCAATGATAAAAGAAAGCTAGAGGGAATTGTATCCTTAAGAAAATTAGTTCTTTTAGAAGACGACTTACTGATTGCTGATGTAATGAATGAAGATTTTATTTTTACAAAAACTTTAGACGACCAAGAGGAGATTGCTAGTCTTTTTAAGAAGTATGATTTATTAACATTGCCAGTTGTAGATAAGGAAAATAGGCTGGTTGGAATTATAACTATAGATGATATTATAGATGTTATTGATCAGGAAAATACGGAAGACTTTCAAAAAATGGCGGCAATGGAGCCTACAGAAGAGGAATATCTACATGCAGGGGTTTTTTCCCTAGCAAGAAGAAGAATTTTTTGGTTACTTTTATTAATGATTTCAGCTACTTTTACAGAAGGCATTATTGGACGATTTGAAGATGTATTACAAGCAGTAGCTATTTTGGCAGCTTCTATTCCAATGTTGATGGATACCGCAGGTAATGCTGGTTCTCAATCCTCTACTTTGATTATTAGAGGAATGGCTTTAGGAGAAATAGAACTGGGAGACTACTTAAAGGTATTTTGGAGAGAGCTGCGGGTGAGCTTAGTAGTAGGTGCAGTTTTAGGAACCCTCAACTTTTTAAGGATGTTACTTCTGGTGAAGGCAGGCTTTAATATCGCTATTACGGTATCAAGTACATTGGTATTGACTATCATGATGGCTAAAGTTGTTGGAGGAACGCTACCTATACTAGCAAAGAAAATGAAGCTAGACCCTGCTATTATGGCAGGTCCTATGATTACTACGATTGTAGATGCTTTGGCATTGATTGTATATTTCAATATAGCTACTATGTTGTTAGGCCTATAAAGACGATCTTTTAGATCGTCTTTATTTTTTTTGGATAATTTATCATACTTCAGATAAAAATAATAGTACTCTAATGAAAATAGCAAAGGAGGTAAAAAATGAAAAGGAAAATAATGATTCCTATATTGTTGATACTATCTGTAATATTATTAAGCATATTTGCATTTGAAAAAAGCTATGCACAAAATTTGACATGGGGCTCCAGTGGTGCTGAAGTCACAGAGTTGCAAAATCGACTAACAAGATGGGGATACTATGATGGTCCTATCAGTGGAACCTATGGACCTCAAACCTATGAAGCAGTGCGATTATTTCAACAAAGGAATGGTCTTACGGTTGATGGTATCGTAGGTCCTCAAACCAGATCTGCCCTTGGTATGCCTAGTCAAGTAACGGCACCTACTACACCAGTCAGCAGAGGGGTATCGAGAAGTGATGATGTCCACTTATTGGCTAGAACCATTCATGCAGAGTCTAAAGGTGAACCTTATGAAGGTCAGGTAGCAGTAGGAGCAGTGATATTAAACCGAATAAGAAGTGCCGATTTCCCAAATACCCTTGCTGGTGTCGTTTACCAGCCCTGTGCTTTTGAGCCAGTAAAGCGGGGAACTATCAATGAAGCTCCAAACGATTCTGCCTATAGAGCAGCTAGAGATGCTTTAAACGGTTGGGATCCAACTGGAGGAGCACTGTACTTTTGGAACCCAGCCACAGCTACTAGTCGGTGGATATGGACAAGAACCATTACATTAAGAATTGGAAGACATGTATTTGGCAATTAAAAAGGAGTGATAGGATGAGAAGATATATACTTCCCAGTATACTAGCAGTAGCTTTAGTAGCAACTGGAATTTGGGGTTACTATCAATATAATGAAAGAAATGATTATCATACATACTTAGACCTACAGTTTCAAAGACAATTTTATGATCTAATAGGTCATGTGGAAAATGCCCAAGTAGATTTAGCAAAGGCAATGGTATCAGGGGGAAATAAGGATATTATTAAGTACCTAAACGATACAGTCTTTCAATCCTATATGGCCCAAGAAAAACTTACTCAATTGCCCTTAGATCATGGAGCAATTCGTAGAACAGAAAATTTTTTAAATCAATTAGGAGACTACTGTACAGCAATGGTGAATAAGAGTTTAGAGGGAATTGTTTTAGATCAAGATGAAATGAGTACCCTTAGTGAACTGCATAATTATGCCAACATGTTGTCACAGCAGTTAATAGAGTTACAACAAAATATTTCAGCCGGTGGTATAAACTTTGGAGATCTAAGAAGAGAAGGAAATCGAGATTTAGCTCAGTTAAGCGATAGAATGGAAAAGTTTCAGCTAATTAATTTTGAAGAGAGAATGCAGGAGTATCCTGAGCTTATCTATGATGGGCCTTTCTCAGAACATTTGAAGGATGTACAACCTCGCTTAGAAGGTGAGACCATCGACGAAGGTCAAGCTATACAAGTTGTGCAGGAAAACTTTAGAGAAGAGAGTGTGAGAGATATAGAAGTAACTGGGGAAATTGAAAACACCTCTATTCCTGCCTACTATTTAAGAGGTACTAGAAATGGTAACAATGGACAAGAGGTTTCTATGGCTGTAAGTAAAACAGGAGGAAAAGTGGTGTGGTACTTAAATCCTAGAGAAATAGGGGAAAGCACCTTAGATAGAGAAGAGGCAATAAAAAGGGCAGAAGAATTTTTAACGAATAAAGGTTATGAAGATATGGTGGCTACTTATACTACAAACTATGAAGGACAGAGTGTGATAAATTTTGCCTATGAACAAGATGATGTGATTGTCTATACAGATTTGATAAAGGTAAAAGTAGCACTAGATGATGGGGAAATTATAGGCTTAGAAACTGAAGGTTTCTTAATCAATCACCACAAAAGAGATATAGAAGAACCTGAAGTATCAGAAGAAGAAGCAAGAGAAAGATTATCCAGTGGGGTGGAGGTAGAAAGTACAAGGCTAGCTATTATTCCTACTGCTGGAGAAAAAGAAATTCTATGTTATGAATTCAAAGTAAAATTTGGAGAAGATCATTACTTGGTATATATTGATGCCAATAAAGGTGAACAGAGACAGTTGCTATTAATGATTGAGCAGGAGGATGGCACATTAGTTATGTAGAAACTTTTAGGTAAATTGTGCTTGAATTCATAGCCGTTAATTTACCCCGTTTTTTCCAAAACCCCTTGCTAGATGTCATCCTGAGGATAGCGAAGAATCTTGAAATAAGGAATTTTTTTCTTCATTTGTAGATCTTTTGACTCCCCTCAGGATGAGAAATTATGGTTTATCAGGATGACAAATTATAGTTTAGTTAACGTTAATGCGCTTGAATTTAAAATATAATTTGTGTAGAATAAATTTAACTTAGAGTTAAGCTTCATGTTAAAGTGTAGCTTTAAGTATGACTTCAAAGAGAATCCAATTAAGGGGGAAAAAACATGTATTTTATAACTTATTTACAGGAAGGTACTGAAAGAATAGGACTCTTTACTGAAAATAGAAATAAAGTTATTGCATTAGAGGAGATTTTAGGAGAAGATATTCCTAAAAACATGGTAGATTTCATTAGTTATTGTAATGAAGACGTTATAGAAAAAATTAAAAAGGGATGGCGTACTAGAGGTGATCAAAAAGAAGTTTTTATAGATGTACAGGATGTAAAAATTTGTGCTCCGATTCCTTATCCAAGAAGAAATGTAATATGTCTTGGATTAAATTATAAGGATCATGCAGATGAACTAAAAGATACAATGGCAGCAAAAGTACCGAAAGTTCCTGTTTATTTTGGGAAAATGGCTTCGTATATTATTGGACCAAAGGATGAGGTGAATAGCCATCCTGGTGTGACAGAAGCCATTGATTATGAAGTAGAATTAGCGGTAATCATAGGTAAGGAAGGTAGTAATATACCTGCTGAAAATGCAGAAGAGTACATATTTGGCTATAGCATCCTAAACGACTTATCTGCCAGAGATTTGCAACAAAAACATACGCAATGGATCAAAGGTAAGAGTTTAGACACCTTTACAGCAATGGGTCCCTGCATTCTGCATAAAAGTTTAGTCCCTTTTCCTGTTGAACTGGATCTCTCATGTAAGGTGAATGGTGAAATAAGACAGAACTCTAATACACGAAACTTAATATTTGACCTTCCCTACATTATTAGTGATTTATCTAGAGGGATGACGCTAAAGCCTGGAGACATCATTGCTACTGGAACACCTTCTGGTGTTGGAATGGCTTTTCAACCTCCTAAGTTTATGAAGCCTGGCGACGTTGTAACCTGTAACATTGAAAAAATAGGAGAATTAACCAATATAATAAAGTAAAAAAGCGACTAATGTCGTTTTTTTTACTTTATTGCAATTTAAATTTCAAGTAAAATAAAAAGTTGAAGCCTTCGTTGCATTTTTTATTCCAAAAAGTTATACTTATATATAAGAGGCATAAAAGAGGTATAAAAACTTGTAAAAATCGCACTATTATATAATAGAATAAGAGGAGGTTTGAGGATGAACAATAAAAAAAGACAAGTTTCTTTACAAAGAGCAGCTGAGTTGAAAAGTAGAATTGATGACTATTTAGAGGAACGAAAAAATATACCTAGAGGATTAGAAATGGCAGCTGTGCTAGAAGCTAGAAAGAAAAAAATACTTCAAATTTTGGGTGGAACTGAAGAAGATTGGAAAGACTATCGTTGGCAACTGAAAAATAGAATTTCTGATGTGGAGACTTTATATAAAATTATCAATTTAACAGAATCAGAAAAGAAACAAATCGAAGAAGTAGCTACAAAGTTTAGGTGGGCAATTTCTCCTTACTACCTAAGCCTAATCAATCCAGAGGACAAGTTCGATCCCATCAGGTTAATGGCAATCCCTGCCTACAAAGAATTAGAAGATGAGTGTAATGATTTTGATCCTATGGGAGAAGAATTCACCAACCCAGCAGGAAGTATAACAAGGCGATACCCTGATAGATTAATTATAAATGTTACCAATGAATGCGCAATGTACTGTAGACATTGTCAAAGAAGGAGAAATATTGGGGAAGAGGATATTGGTACACCTAGGTCTGTTATTCAAGAGTCCATAGATTACATCAGGGAAAATGAAGAAATAAGAGATGTTTTAATAACAGGGGGAGATGCCTTGTGCCTCACAGATGAGACACTAGAATGGATTTTAAGCCAGCTAAAGGAAATTCCCCATGTTGAATATATAAGGCTAGGCAGCAGGACACTGGTAACGATGCCTCAAAGAGTTACAGACGAGTTTTGCCAAATGATTAAGAAGTATCACCCTATTTATATAAATACTCACTTTAATCATCCAGCTGAGATTACGCCTGAATCAAAGGAAGCTTGTGAAAAATTAGTAAACGTTGGTGTACCTCTTGGTAATCAAGCAGTCTTATTAAATGGAGTAAACAACAATAAATATGTAATGAGGCTTTTAAATCATGAATTATTAAAATGCCGCGTAAGACCTTACTATATTTTTCATGCTAAGCATGTAGCAGGCACAACACATTTCAATACCTCTATTGACGATGGTCTTGAAATTATGGAATATTTAAGAGGATACACTTCAGGCATGGCAATTCCCACCTTTATTGTGAACGCCCCCAAGGGTCTAGGAAAAACACCGTTATTTCCAAATTATCTTATTTCTAGAGGTAAAGACTACGTAACCATCAGAACTTGGGAAGGTGAAGTCATAGATTACGAAAATCACCAAACAAAAGATATTAGAGAACTAATTGAGTAAAAGTAATGTAAAAAATACTATTGCCTTATTCGTTATACCCTTTATACAAAAAACATAGATATAAAAAAGAAAATCCTCGAAAAGAGGATTTTCTTTTTTATATCATGGGTGAAAGTAAAACCTTAAGATTAAGGAAGAAACCTTGAAAAATAGCTAAAAATAACTTAAAGTAAATGTTCTACTTTAAGTTACCAATAATAAGAGTTCTGAATAAAAATATAATAAAGGGGAAAAGAGAGGGGGTTCTGTATGTGATAGATAAATTATCAGATGCTGTTTATCAATCTATGCAGCAAATAGGAAAAAAAACATCCGAAATATTAGAGGTGAATAAGTTGAATTTAAGTATCAATAAAAGAAAACGAGAAATTGATGAACTTTACGAAGCGTTGGGAAAGTATGTTTATAAATATATACAACAATACAACAATCTTACAAGAGAAGATATTGACCAATATTTCAACAAGATAGCTTTTTTACAAAAGGATATTGAAACTTTGGAGAAACTAGTATTAAGTGTTCAAAATGTTCTACATTGTACACACTGTAAAGTTGAATTTGACGAAGAAATTTCTTACTGTCCTCTTTGTGGAAGATATATAAAAAAGTAAAACCTTTAATCAGTCATGTGATACAGTTCACGAGATTTTGTGAGAAGTGTCACAGCTTAGTCCTTTAGCCTGTAGTAAAATAAACTTAAGAAAAAAAGAAAAAGGAGAGGATTACAATGGCAGTTAGAAAAATTATTGAAATCAACGAAGAAAAATGCGACGGATGCGGACTATGTGTACCAAATTGTGCTGAGGGTGCGATTCAAATTATAGATGGTAAGGCAAAGTTAGTGAGTGATATTTATTGTGACGGTCTAGGGGCTTGTTTAGGTCACTGTCCCCAGGATGCCTTAAAAATTATTGAAAGAGAAGCACCGGAATTTGATGAAGAAGCAGTAGAAGAGCTGTTAAAACAACAAGGTAAAAGTACACCACAACCTCATAATCACCAGCATCATCATGGTGGCGGATGTCCTGGAAGCAGAATGATGAAGTTTGATGAGGAAAATACCAGTTCTGAAGCCGTGATAAGCAGTGGAGATATTGAAATAAAAATAAAGCCACAATTAAAGCAATGGCCGGTACAGTTAAAGTTAGTACCAGTAAATGCTCCTTATTTTGAAAATGCAGACCTGTTAGTAACAGCTGACTGTGTACCTTTTGCTTATCCAAACTATCACCTAGACTTACTAAAAGGTAAAGCAGTTGTAGTAGGTTGCCCTAAACTAGATGATATTGAATTTTATACAGATAAATTAGCACAGATTATCGCATCTAATCATATAAAGTCTGTTACAGTAGCTTATATGGAGGTTCCTTGTTGTCAAGGAATTGTTAGAGCAGTAGATATTGCAGTGGCCAAAGCCAATAAAGCTGTGAAGGTAAATAAAGTAAAAATAAGCCTGCAAGGGCAAAAACTATAGTATCTTAAAAATCCTACAGGAATGTAGGATTTTTTTGACTTTTTGTAATAATAATATTATGATATGAATTAATTAACATTTATTAGGAGGTCTTTTCGTGGAAAAAATTAAGTTTGATTATTCAAAGGCATTGGGCTATATTGCTGAACATGAGCTAGATTCACTAGAACCTATGATCAATGTTGCACACAAAATGTTACATGAAAAAACCGGTGCAGGAAGTGAGTTTTTAGGGTGGGTGGACTTACCTCTAACCTATGACAAAGAAGAGTTTAATAAAATAAAAATTGCAGCAAAAAAAGTTCAAGAAAGTTCCGATGTGTTGGTTGTTATAGGTATTGGTGGATCTTATTTAGGTGCTAGGGCTGCCATAGAGATGTTGAACCATAGTTTCTATAATATGTTGCCAAAGGATAAAAGAAAAACTCCTGAAGTATATTTTGTTGGTCATAATATGAGTGCTAAGTATATACAGAACTTATTAGAGGTTATCGAAGGAAAAGATATTTCTTTAAATATTATTTCTAAATCTGGTACTACCACAGAGCCAGCTATCGCCTTCAGAATATTAAAAGAATATATAGAAAAAAAATATGGTAAGGAACATGCAAAGGAAAGGATTTATGCTACTACAGATCAAGAAAAGGGAGCATTGAAAACAATGGCAAACAACGAAGGGTATGAAACCTTTGTTATTCCCGATGATATAGGAGGAAGATATTCTGTTTTAACAGCGGTGGGATTGCTGCCTATTGCGGTTGCTGGTATAGATATTGAGAAAATTATGAAGGGTGCGGCTCAAGCTTGCAAGGATCTAAAAGAACCTTTTTTCCAGGAAAATGAATGTTATCAATACGCAGCAATAAGAAATATTTTATATAATAGAGGAAAAGATGTAGAAATTCTAGTGAACTATGAACCATCGTTATTTTTTATAGGAGAGTGGTGGAAACAACTATTTGGTGAAAGTGAAGGAAAAGATCATAAAGGTATTTTCCCAGCTTCTGTAAACTTTTCAACAGACCTACATTCTATGGGGCAATATATTCAAGAAGGAAGAAGAAATATTTTTGAAACAATTTTATACGTTGAAAATACAAAAGAAGAAATTGTTATCCAATCAGAGGAAAAAGATTTAGACGGATTAAATTATTTAGCAGGCAAAAGGGTAGATGATATTAATAAAAATATCTTTCAAGCTACTTTACTAGCCCATAAGGATGGTGGCGTACCCAACTTAATTATTAACATTCCAGAAATATCTCCCTATTATTTTGGGTACTTAGTTTATTTCTTTGAAAAGGCCTGCGGCATAAGTGGTTATCTATTGGGAGTAAATCCCTTTAATCAACCGGGAGTAGAGGCTTATAAAAAGAATATGTTTGCACTCTTAGGTAAAGCAGGCTATGAAGAAGAGGGAAAAAAGATGTTACAAAGACTAACATAAATGAGTGGTATTTTACATATCAGCAAAGAAATGAGGTAGGTGTTGGGGCATGAAATCTAAAAAAAATTTATCTATAGGAGTATTTGATTCAGGAGTTGGAGGTATAAGTGTTTTAGCTGAGTTAATTTGCTCTCTACCTAAAGAAAAATATATTTACTATGGAGATTCTAAAAATGCTCCATATGGGGTAAGACCTACAGCGGAAGTAAAGGAGCTATCTTTTCATGTAGTAAATAAACTACTGGAGAAGGGGATTAAAGGTTTAGTAGTTGCTTGTAACACTGCTACCAGCGGAGCTATAGAAGATTTAAGAAGGAAGCTGGATATACCAATTGTGGGAATGGAGCCGGCCTTAAAGCCGGCTATGGCTTTAAATAAAAAGGGGAAAATTATTGTAATGGCTACTCCTGTTACCTTAAGAGAAAAGAAGTTTAATCGCTTGATTGAAGAACTGCACAATAAAGAAGGTGTTATTAAACTACCTTGTCCAGGTTTAGTGGAGATTATCGAAAGGACTGGAGGGAAGGGGATAGAAATTCAACACTATTTAAAAAAAATTTATGCTTCTATAAATATGGAGGAAGTAACCGCTATTGTTCTAGGTTGTACCCACTATATCTTTATCAAAGAAGAAATCACTAAGCTCATAGATGACACTATACATTTAATTGACGGTAATAAAGGAACTGCTAATCAGCTTAAAAGACTACTAATAGAGCACCATTTACTAAGAGAAGAACAGGCAAATGGCTCTACCGAAGTTATATTGATGAATTCTAATGATACTAGTGAGATGACGATTTTAAGTAAAAAATTATTAGAAGAGCAATTAAATTATTTAGGGTGGAAAGGTCAGTTAAAATATGGTATTTGGTAGATGAACATAAAAGAAGTATGATATAATAGTTACGATAGTTATATAGTTATATAAAGGTAGGTGAGATAAAATGATGCTAATGACAGCTGAAATGATGCTGGCACTGTTCAATAAACTAGGTGTTATCGTTATTTTAGCTTTTGTCCTGTCTAAAGTTCAAGGGTTTAGAAAACTAATCATTAAGAAAAATATCAACCTTATAGACAAAGTTATTTTATCTGTAATATTTGGATTTATTGGAATCATGGGAACGTATTCTAATATATCGATTCATGGCTCTTTTGCCAATACCACAACCGTAGGGGTTGTAGTAGGAGGCGTATTAGGGGGACCAATGGTAGGATTTTTAACAGGGCTAATTGCTGGTTTGCATCGCTACTTAATAGATATTCATGGATTTACAGCATTAGCCAGTAGTGTATCTATTCTAATAGAGGGACTACTAGGAGGGTATATATACCACTATATCAGAAATAAGTCGTCCCAATGGAGAGCTGCCTTTATTACTGGAATGACATTAGAAGTTATTCAAGTGCTTATCATTTTAATTTTATCACGACCCTTCTTAGACGCTTTAGAGCTAGTAAAAATCATCGTGCTTCCTATGATGATGGTTAATTCATTAGGGATAGCTATATTTATTGGAATCATTGAAAACATTTATTCTGAATATGATCGTATTGCTGCTGGACAAGCTCAAAAAGCTTTGAAAATTGCTACTTTAACCTTACCTTACTTTAGGCAGGGATTAAATTATGATGTAGCTCAAAAGGTTGTAGACATTATCTATGATGCTGTAGATGTGGAGGCAGTAACAATTACCAATTGTAAAGAAATCCTAGCCCATAAAGGGATAGGGGAAGATCATCATATAGCTGGTCACGGCTTTCAAACCCAATCTACTAAGGAAGTAGTAAAAACAGGGAGATACAAAGTCATCAACACAAAAGAAAGTATTCGATGCAATCAATATAATTGTCAATTAAAGTCTGGCATTGTAATCCCTTTAAAAGAAAGAGATAAAATTGTAGGAACACTGAAACTTTATAAAATTAAGGAAAATAGCATTACTTCTATGGACATAGAGCTGGGATTGGGATTAGCTCAGCTGTTTTCTACACAAATTGAATTGAGCCGATTGGATTATCAAAAAAAACTTATTATTGAGGCAGAATTGAAATCACTACAAGCACAAATTAATCCTCATTTTTTATTTAATGCAATTAATACAATCGTTTCCTTTATACAATTTGATACCATAAAGGCTAGACAGTTGTTAATTTCTTTGGCGAATCTTTTTAGAAAAAGCCTAAGTCACCATCAAGATATGGTGGATATAGAAATAGAATTAGAGCATATAGCATCTTATTTAGAGATTGAAAAAGCTAGATTTGGAGATAAGTTACAGGTGAGATATGAGTTGCAGGCTAACATATTATGTAAAATTCCACCTTTAATTTTGCAGCCAATTGTAGAAAACGCTATACTACATGGTATCCTCCCCAAGAAAAAAGGGGGATGTATTACAATAAAATCTAGAAGAGGTAAAGAAGATATTATACTAGAGGTAATTGATGATGGTGTTGGCATAAAACCAGACAAGCTAATAACTTTGTTACAGGATGAGAATCAACCGAGTTCAGTGGGTTTGAGCAATGTAAATAAGCGTTTAATCAATTTGTATGGGGAAGATTATAAACTACAAATTACTAGCAGATTCGATGAGGGAACTTGCGTTCTCATAAGAATCCCCTATATAGAAGAACAACATACTTCTGAAATGGAGGGAGTAGTAGCATGATTTATACAGTTGTTGTGGTAGATGATGAATTACCTGCTAGACGAAATATTATAAACTTATTAAACCCTTATGCTGATTTTAAAATTATTGGAGAAGCATGTGATGGTGAGGATGCAATCCAGTTGATTAAAGAAAAGTTACCGGATATCGTTTTCCTTGATATACAGCTGCAAGATATGACAGGCTTTGATATTGCTGCTGAACTAATTAATTTAATCAAGGTACCGAAAATTGTATTTGCAACAGCCTTTAACAATTATGCAATCGATGCCTTTGAGTATGCTGCTATTGATTATTTGTTGAAGCCAGTTGATGAAGAAAGATTTTTTAAAACAATTGAAAAACTTCGAAAAGACTTAAAAAATTCAACGGACATTGCTTTAAAACAAGTGCAGTGTTTAATTCAACAACATTTATCTATGGAATCTAAAAGTCAAAAAATCACCTTAGAAAAAGACGATAAATTATATGTTTTATCCTTGAATGACATCATTTTTATTGAAACTGGGGAAAGAAGTACAAATGTGGTGAGTAAAAGAGGAGAATTTACTACTAGCTTTTCCATGGTAGAATGGGAAGAACGGCTGGGAAAACACGGATTTTTTAGACCTCATAGAAGCTTTTTAATCAATCTTGATGAGATTGATCAGGTGGTTTTATGGTTTAATAATAGTTTCCAAGTGAAAATGAGAGGGTCTGGAGACAAAAGTATCCCCATTAGTAGAAATAAAATAAAGGAATTTAAAGAATTGGTTGGTTTGGAGGCTTAACTTAAAAAGTTTTCATAAAAAAGTGGATAAAGCAAGATGGTTCCTTACATACTATTATTGTTGAAAAAAATAATAAGGAGTGTTGAGGATGATTCATGCAGAAGTTTCTCTATATCCACTTAAAACACAAAATGCAGGGGATGTAATTAATAACTCCATCAATGCATTAAGGCAAGAAGGAGTACAGTACAATGTAGGCTCTATGGCTACACATCTTCACGGCAATGAAGAGCAAGTATGGAGCAGCTTAAAGAAATTATTTGATGAGGCACAACATTCTGGGGAAGTAAGTATGGTAGTGACTATTACGAATGCAGCAGACCATTAAAGAGAATGTGGAGAAATCCACATTCTCTTTTTATCTGAATTTTTTTAGGTTAAGACCTCCCACCTGACTCCTCGATACTTCAGCTTGCTGAAACGAGTTTACTTAAAGAATAGATACGTTAACTGCAAGTGACAAGGTAACTGAAGTTGCTAGGCATGTGAATAGATTGACATGAAAAAAAATAAAGGATACAATGACATCATAGATTCAAAGAAAGCAGGTGGTGACCATTGTAAGTGTGCTGTTTTTGTTTATCGGCTTAGCAGGCATGGTATTAGTGGTTTTATTAGGAGGGGGTGTTGTTATGACAAAAAACTTTAATTTAAGAAGTCTTTACCTTTATTTAGTATGCCTTGTTACTTTAGTGATATTTATTACTGGTACAATTTTCACAATTCATAGAACAGTGGACTTATTGGTGAAGGATGCCTACTATTATCAAACTTTAGAGGATTTTCAACAAAGATATTATATATATGGATCTGAAGGTAAACGAGAAGAACCTCAACTTTCTCAAGAGGAAATAACCCAGCGTTATGAAAACTACTTAGAACAAGAAAACACAAGAAGAAGAGCACAAAACATAAGAAATCTAGCCTATAGTGTGTCTGCTATGCTGGTAGGTGGGATATTTTGGTTTTATCATTGGCGAAAAATTAAAGAAGATTAAATTCCTTCACATAATGTTACTCCCCAATGGAATATACTTATAGATATATGCCTTTATACTTGAACTTTAATAGCAATGCGCTACGTTTTCTCTTTTAGTAAAAGACGTAGCTAAGGATGATCAATATAGTCCTTACTATATCAAAGCTCATAGGCATATACCTAAAAAATATTTCGTTGTAGGGAGTATAATTATGTCCAATAAAAAATTTATTAGAGGGGCATTGATATTAGGTATAGCAGGATTAACAGCAAAGTTTTTAGGAATATTTTTTAAAATTCCATTGCAAAGGTTAATCCATGATGAGGGTATGGGGCTATTTGGTTTACCTTACCCCATTTATACGATGATGTTGTCCGTATCTATTATAGGTTTGCCCGCTGCTGTATCAAAGTTAATCTCTGAGAAGATGGCTGTAAAGGATTATGCAGGTGTTAGGAAGGTATTTCATGTTTCTTTTTTTATGATTTTTTTTATAGGGATTTTTTCATCATGTTTCCTATATTTTGGTGCTCCCTTGATGATTGAAGTATTGGAGTGGCCTCAAGAAACCTATTATGCAATCATTGGTTTATCTCTGGCACCTTTTTTTGTATCCATCATGTCTTCCTTTAGAGGGTACTTTCAAGGCATGCAAATTATGACGCCAACAGCTCTATCGCAAATTGTTGAACAAATTGGGAGAGTGGTTATTGGTATTAGTTTAGCGTATATGTATATTGATAAAGGATTAGGATATGCTGCAGGGGCCGCTTCCTTTGGGGCCACAGCTGGAGCATTTTTTGGAGCATTATTATTATTGTTTTATTATTTAAGAAAAAGAAAAAGTTTAATAGACTATAACTTCTATTCCACAAAGGATAGTAAAGAAAAAACGGAAGTCATTGTCAAAAGATTGATTTGGCTAGCTATCCCTATAACTATAGGAGCGGTGTTGAGTTCTGTTATGGGTTTAATAGATTCTATTATTGTACCAGGAAGACTATTACAAGGAGGGTATACAGCGGAGGGAGCCACGATTCTTTATGGAAGATTGACCGGAAAAGCAGTAACACTAATGAATGTTCCATTAACCTTTAGTATGGCAATGGCAGCTAGTTTGGTACCAGCAATCTCAGAAGCTAGCAGTAAAAGAAATATGATGGAGCTGAAGGAAAAAACTGAAACTGGCATAAAAATCACCTTAATGATTGCTTTACCAGCTACTATTGGGCTGGCACTATTGTCTTCTCCTATTATTCATTTGCTATGGGGAAAATCAGAGGCGGGTGGTGATATACTGAAAGTATTATCCTTAAATGTTTTATTTATCTCTATTTCTCAAACTTTAACAAGTATTTTACAGGGTATGAATAAGGTATTTATTCCTGTAAGAAATTTATTTATTGGAATTATTATGAAAATTGTTGTCAGTTATATTCTTTTAGTAGGACATTTAAACATTATAGGAGCAGTGGTAGGCTCCCTTTGTGGTTATGGAACTTTAATGCTTTTAAATTATTATGAAATAAAAAAAATCATTCCCTTTAAGATATCTATAAAAGAGGTGATTATTAAGCCGTTATTTTGTACTATTTTAATGGGAATTGTAGTGGTTTTAGTTTTTCACTATAGCTATTTACTATTTGAAAAAGAAGCCATTGCAACCTTAACTTCGATATTTTTAGGCATGATTTTTTATGGCATAATGATGTTACTAACCAATACAATTGATCCTAGAAAGAAAGAACTTTTTTTAAACAAATAATTTAAGTAAAACCTCTATTCTATTTTTTCACGAATAGAGGTTTTACTTTTGCACAAACTATTTGTGAGAAGTTTTTAAAAATCTTTTACAAGAGGTGACTTAAATGAAAAACAAAATGCTTGCTTTATTTCTTGTGATGATTATGGTTTTAGTTGGAGCTGTAGCATGTGCTCCAGAAGAAGCTCCACCTGCTCCTACTGAAACACCAGAAGAAACTCCTGCCCCAGAAGAAACACCGGAGGAAACCCCTGAGGCCAGGGAAATAGAGTATGAAGATGATACTTATAGGGGCGAGTTAGAAGTCAATGAAAAAGGATGGACAAGTGTTGTCGAAATTGTTGTAGAGGATGGAAAAATCACAGAAGTAGATTATGATGAAGTTGATGAAGATGGCAATCGAAAATCAGAGGATGAAGAGTATAACGAAAGATGGGAAGCTGCTGCTGGAACAAATGCTTTAGAAGCTTATCCTCAATTGGAACAATCACTTATAGAAACACAAGATATTGAAGCTATAGACACGGTTTCTGGTGCAACTGCTACAGTACGAGATTTTAAAGATGTAGTAAGACAAGCACTTGGTCAAGAAAATCAACAATAACTATAAATAAGAGAAAAAGCCCATTAACCGTAAGTAAATAATAGGTAAATGGGTTTTTTTCTGTCAGGGCTATAGTATAGGATTTGAGGAATACTATAATTAAGTATATAATAGAGGAGGTTTAATGATGAGACATAAATATATGATATATACGCAAGAAGGTATTCTAGAAAATAGTGTTACAAGAGATGAAGCTATTGAAAAAGTAAAACAGTATCATGAACATGGAATAGATGCCTACATTGTATCACAAACAGAAGGAGAGAGAATCAAAGAAAAGGGCGAAGAATTTCATCTACCTAAGTGGGAGTAAAAGGGTGTGATTCACACCCTTTCTTAATGTGTAGAAAAGTATAGGAAAAAAACAATAAAATATGTGAAGTTGCACATGAAGAAGAATAATGATGTATTATGTAGAAATTCTAGCGAAAAACCCGTATTTATGTCTAGAGGTCTATTGAAAAAAGTAGGCATAATCATGTAAGATATACAATATGTAGTATAATAAGAAAAAATTTAATACAATAGGAGGTCATTATGGGGGTTACTAAAGTTCAAAAAAGGAACAGCGAGATTGTTGACTTTGACTATAATAAAATAAAAAATGCTATTTTTGCAGCTGCAAAGTCTGTAGGTGGCAAGGATGAAATGAAGGCTGCTAAATTAACAAAAATGGTGGCTGAAATTCTAAACGAAACCTATAGAGCCAGTATTCCTTCTGTGGAAGATATACAGGATATTGTGGAAAAGGTATTGATTGAAGAAGGTCATGCTAAAACTGCTAAAGCATATATATTATATAGAAAAAAGCATGAGGAAATACGAGAAGTCAAAAATCTATTTATGGATGCAGAAGAAATGATCGAAGAGTATGTGAACTTAGAGGATTGGCGAGTAAATGAAAATGCCAATATGGGTTTTTCTCTCCAAGGTTTAAATAATCATATTGTTGAAAGCATTACAACAAAATACTGGTTAAATAAGATCTACCATAAAGAATTAAGAGATGCTCACATTCGAGGTGATTTACATATACATGACTTAGGCTTGTTGGCGCCTTATTGCTGTGGATGGGACCTAGAAGCATTTTTAAGAAAAGGCTTTAAAGGAGCTAAAGGGAAAATTGAGTCTAAGCCACCGAAGCATTTTGAGTCTGCTTTAGGACAGCTAGTAAATTTATTATATACTCTTCAAGGGGAGGCGGCTGGAGCCCAAGCAGTTTCTAGTCTTGATACTTATTTAGCTCCATTTATTTATTATGATGGTCTAAACTATGATCAGATTAAAAAAGCATTGCAACGGTTTGTATTTAATTTGAATGTACCGACGAGGGTAGGTTTTCAAACTCCCTTTACCAATGTAACCTTAGATATAACACCACATCCATTGCTGAAAAAGCAGCGAGTGATTATCGGTGGTGAGAGTATGGATAAGACCTATGGTGATTTTCAAGAGGAAATGAACTTGTTCAACAAAGCTTTTTGCGAAGTGATGATGGAGGGAGACGGTGCAGGTCGTGCTTTTAGTTTCCCTATTCCTACAATAAATATTACAGAGGACTTTCCTTGGAATACTGAAGTAGTAAACTGCATTATGGAAATGACAAGAAAATTTGGCACCCCTTATTTTGCCAACTTCTTAAACTCAGATTTATCTCCTGAAGATGTTCGTTCTATGTGCTGTAGACTTCGTTTGGATAATAGAGAGCTTAGAAAACGTGGTGGCGGACTTTTCGGTGCCAATCCATTGACAGGATCTATTAATGTGGTTACATTAAATATGGGTAGAATAGGGTATACAGCTGAAACAATGGAGGAGTTTAAAAGAAGAGTAAGAGAACTAATGGAACTGTCAAAGGAAATATGTGAGTCCAAGAGACTTGTACTGGAAAAATACATGGATGCTGGACTATATCCTTATTCTAGGCATTATCTACAGGGTGTGAAGGATGCTACTGGTGAATATTTTAAAAACCATTTTTCAACCATAGGATTAAATGGCATGAACGAAGCTTGTATGAATCTATTAGGCCAAGATATTACCACAGAAGAAGGAAATGAGTTTGCAGTAGAAATTATGGAGTTTATGAATCGTGTTATTCAGATATTTCAAGAGGAAACAGGTAGTCTGTGGAATTTAGAAGCTTCTCCTGCGGAGGGTGCTACCTATAGATTTGCTAGATTAGATAAAAAAGTTTATCCCAAAATCTATACCCAAGGGAAAGAGGAGCCTTACTACACAAACTCAACACAACTGCCGGTAGGCTATACAAAAGATATCTTTGAAGCCCTAGAATTGCAAGAAAAACTACAAACCTTATATACTGGTGGAACTGTGTTTCATGGGTTTATAGGAGAAGCTATTGAAGATGTAGAGACTTGTAAGACGCTAATTAAAAAGGTTATGGAAAATAGCAGTATTCCGTATATCACTATCACCCCTACCTTTTCTATATGTGCTGACCACGGATATTTAACAGGGGAACAAGAAGTGTGCCCAGAGTGTGACAGAGAAACAGAGATTTGGACGAGGGTTGTTGGTTTTCATAGGCCAGTACAGGCATGGAACAAAGGGAAGCAGGAGGAATATAAAGAGCGTCAGGAATATTCCTGTGAAGCTTCATTAAAGACAGATACGGAAAAAGAAATCAAGTATAGTGAGGCAGTAATTTCGTAAAAATTTAATAATGAATCATTCATTTTTGAGCTAGCTAGATAACTTTTTATTAGGCTAGCTCTTTATGATAAGTAGGGTTGCAATGTTATAAATTATACTACTTAAAAAATAGGGATAACAGCGAAATAGGGGGAGTGCAGTGGAAGATTCAGTCAAGGATTTTGTTAAAACGTTAGAGCTGTTTAAAGATTTAGATAAAGAATGTATTGAATTCTTGTCATCTTCTTCTTTTAAAACCAAGCTTAAAAAAGGAGAAATATTATTCTATGAGAAAGATATAGTCAATAACATATACATAGTCCTTAAGGGGAAATTAACAATATTTAGACTTTCGGAGATAGGACAAAAAAGAGTTATATACATACTAGATAAGGGGCAGATCTTGAACGAAGTAATATTAGATAACCTCCCAGCCTCCGCCAACTGTGAAGCTTTTGAAGATAGCTGGGTCTTAGGAATTCATAAAGAATCCTTCCTTAAGGTAATGGCTATGGACTTTAGATTTACTGAAAGAGTAGTTCACTCTATGAATAAAAAAATTAGAAGGCTTTATAGGCAACTGAAAAATACAATTTCTATTAAAGTCGATAAAAAACTGGCAGCAAAACTGTGGAAATTAAGTAAGGATTATGGAATAGAAGTAGAAGAGGGGATATTAATAGATTTAGATATAAGTGTAACTTATTTGGCGGATATGCTGGGTAGTACTAGAGAAACTGTTTCTAGATGTCTTAACACTTTAAAACGAGAAGGGTTTATTAAGTACAAAAATAAAAAAATAGTGGTAAAGGATAGAAAACAATTATCTATATATTTTAAAGGGCTGTGATGACCATCGCAACCCTTTTTTCTAGTACTAAATAAATTAATAGATACAGAAAGTAAGATGGCAGCAACAAAATTTAATAATGCACACGAACCAACCAAAACTTTATCCCTTTGTTACTCCAGCCTAAATCCCAAGGGACTCTATAACGATCTGAATTATGAGAGTTTACTAGAACATAACCCTTAGAATCTATACCGGTTACAACAGATATATGAGTAACCTTACCTTTCTTTTCATAGGAGATATAATCCCCCGGCAAAAGCTTATAAGAAGAAGCTAGAACCTCGTCATAGGTACCTCTGGAGATAAGAGAGGCTCTTTTACTATGTAGCATATAATTATTAAAGGCATTAGCATTGACCCAAGCTTTACTTCCTGCTCCCCTCTCATAGTTCCATGTGGAATTTTTTCTAAAATTGCCTCCTTCGTGAAGCATTTGTGAAGCAAAGTTAGCACAATCTCCCCCTTGAGGATTATAATTCCTGTACTTAGGATTATATTGGAAGCCATGTTCAGGGAGACTGGCAGCCCCACAGTATTCATCAGCATAGGCTACTGCATTGATTCTTCTCTCGTTTAAGTCGGATAAATCTTTAGATTCTCCTGAGAGAATTTCCTGTTTGATTTCTTGACTTTTAATTTCATCCAAATCTAAAGAATCAGCAAAAGGATCTGTATACCATTCTCGAGTAATACGCCATCCTTCTTCATTTGGCATTAAATCTAAAGTATGGTAAGTACCAATTCTAAAGGAATTGTATGTTTTGACGGTATCTTCGTATACATATTGATACTCTGTAGAAACCAAAAGACTTAATAAAAACCCCTCTTGTTTGCTTCTAGTGCCCCTAATAACCACTTGTGAGTCAATACTTTTAAATTCTATCGATTGTTTCTCTGACCAGTTATGTAAATAATTCATTTTTTTTAATTCATGTTCGTAGGCCCATAATCCATTTCTTACTTCTGTATCATATAAATCTGCTAACATATCTGTATCTTTTTCTAGTAAGGCTTTGTTCCTCAGCTTAAATATCTGTTGTACTTCTATAGTCAATGCTTCGTTTACACCCTCATCTACGAATATAGTTGTGGCTTGTGTAGATAAATACCAAAAATAAATTGTCAGTCCAATGACTGATAGAAACACTATCGACAGTAGATAGACTGTTACTCGCCTAAACCCAATAAAAACAACCATCTTTTCCCCTCCAAAACCTATTCATAGGAGTATATGTATAAACTGTAAGGCCTATGCCAGGAGAACTAACATAACTTAGAAGTTTCTTTTGAGGGGAAGTCCTATTATAGTAATTTTATATGTTTATATTTTATATTATATTTTTAAATAGTTGACTAGCTTTTCATCGAATAATAAAATGATATTTATTTATTTTTATTGATATAATCATATAAGTAAATCATAGGCGTTAACTTAACACAACTATTGCCAAAATTCTCTCGAACTGTCATCCTGAGGGTAGCGAAGGATCTTGGAATAACAAAGAATTTTGCTAACACTAAGATCCTTCGGCTCCGCTTTGCTCCCCTCAGTATGACAAGTTATGGTTTAAGTTAACGCTAATGATAAGTAATTTAAAAAATATATTAATTATTTTTAAAACACTAAAAGTGGGGGATGAAATATAATGAATAATTTACCTAAAATGTTTGAAGCGTTTGATGATGCAAGGCGGAAAGGTTTTGTAGAAGTAAAGAAACTAAAGGAAGACGGAAAGAAAGTAGTAGGCGTCTACTGCGCCTATTCTCCAAGTGAACTTATTATGGCAGCAGGGGCTGTGCCGATTGCACTATGCGGTACTAGTGAAGAGCCTATACCTGCAGCCGAAAAACATCTTCCAAGAAATCTTTGTCCTTTAATTAAGTCCAGTTATGGGTTTGCTATAACTGATACATGTCCTTATTTCTATTTTTCTGATTTGCTTGTAGGGGAAACTACTTGTGATGGTAAGAAAAAGATGTATGAATACTTAGGAGAAATTAAGCCTATGCATGTAATGCAACTACCTCAAACCAATAAGGGAGAACATTCCTTCAATCTATGGAAGGAGGAGATACTAGCATTAAAAGATCGTTTGGAAAAAGAATTTGATGTAGAAATAACGGAAGAAAAGTTAAAGGAAGCAATCAAAAGCAAAAATGAAGAAAGACAAGTGATAAAGGAATTTTATGAGTTAGGAAAACTTTGTCCTTCACCTATTACTGGAACAGAAATGTTTCAGGTATTATATGGAACTGGATTTAAGTTGAATAAAGAGCAGCAGAAACAATATATAAAAGATATGATTGAGGAAGTGAAAAGAAATATTGAAAGCAATCAACAGAAGGTTTCAAAGGACACGCCTAGAATACTAATAACAGGATGTCCTATTGGAGGAGCATCTGAAAAGGTTATTAAGTTGATTGAAGAAAATGGTGGTGTAGTGGTTTGCTACGAAAACTGTAGCGGTGCAAAACCTAACGATCGACTAGTAGATGAAACAATAGATCCTATTGATGCTATAACAGATAAATATTTGAACATTCCTTGTTCAGTTATGTCCCCAAACGATGAACGAATTGACTTGTTATCTCGATTAATTGATGAGTATAAAATAGATGGGGTAGTGGAGGTAATTCTACAGGCTTGTCATACTTATAGTGTAGAGAGTTATAGAATAAAAAAATTTACAAATCAAGAAAAGAACATTCCCTACTTGAATATAGAAACTGATTACTCCCAATCAGACATTGGACAACTGAAGACGCGAATAGCTGCTTTTATAGAAATGCTTTAAGATAAAAAATAAGCTCTGCCTTATGGAATAGAAAAATTGGAATCAATGAATAGAAATTTTAAATACTACACAATCATATCATCATAATTATCAATTATACTTCTATAGAAAGCCATGTTAATATGTTAACGGTGGAAAATATAGGATTTATTCTCTATTAATAGATAGCTTATATTAAGTTTTACAATTATAATGGAAAGAGAATATAATCCCAGTAGGAATTATAGTAATAAAATTAATAAAGACGATTATGGGGGAGATTTTAAATGTTTAGAAAAATTATGGCATTTATGCTAGTAATAATGATGCTTTTTTCGCTAGCAGCTTGTCAAAGCAACACAACAACAAATGAAGGAGGAGAAGCTGTAGATGCAGCAGTATCTGCAGGCTATAAAATTGGTATTGTTACGCCAACCTTATCAACGAGTGAAGATGAGTTTAGAGCAGCTGCTATTATGGCAGAGAAATATCCTGATATTGTTAGACATATAACATTGCCAGAAAACTTTAATATTGAATTAGAAACTGGAATAAGTCAAATATTGAGTTTGGCAGATGATTCAGAGATGAAGGCTATTATAGTAAATTCAGGGCAAGCAGGACTATTGCCAGCTTTTCAAACTATTCGAGAGAGAAGACCTGATATTCTAACCATAGCTACTATGATGGATGAACCAGATTTAATGTCTAACTACATAGATATGAATTTTTCTACAGACTGGCTAAGAAGAGGGGTTACCATTCCTACAAAAGCCAAGGAGATGGGTGCGACAACCTTTATTCATTACTCCTTCCCAACCCATTTGGCAAGGGATCTAGTAGCCAATAGAAAAGATGGAATGAAAAAAACTGCTGAAGAGTTAGGGATGGAATTTGTTGAAATCATAACACCAGATCCACAAACAGGAGATGGCACAGCACCAATGCTTCAATTTTTAAGAGAAGATATACCAAGGCAGATAACAAAGTATGGACCAGATATAAATATATTTGGATCTAACTGTCCTATGTACGATGTTATATTAGATGAAGCTTTAAAATCAAAATTCATTGTAGCGGAGCAATGTTGTCCTACTCCAACGCAAGCTTACCCTACGGTAATGGGATTGGAAATAGATCCTGAGGATATAGGAAACTTTGATTTAATTAATGAAATGATCACTGAAAAGGCAAAAGAAGCTGAAATGACAGGAAGGCTTTCAGGATGGGCTATGCCATCAAGTGTATATATACCACAGTTTGAGGTTGAGCTTGCTAAGTATATTATAGAGAAGGAAATAGACTATAAGGACGTATTAAACAAAGCCTTCTTAGATGACTTCTCTGAAGAAGTAATGGGGGTTCGTGGTGATTTTGAGCCTATGGGAGAGTATGATAATTACTTTATGTTGGTATTAGATTCAATATATTATTAAAGGTTCTTTATATGCAGGGCAGTTACTAGGCCCTGCATATAATATGTTTTTGGTAAAGGGGGATAGATATTTGGAAGATATATTAAAAATAGAAAATTTGACGAAAAAATTTGAAGAAAATTATGCATTAAAGGATGTTAATTTTTCGTTAAAAAAGGGAGAGATTCATGGACTTGTAGGAGCAAATGGATCTGGGAAAAGTACATTGATGAACATTTTATTTGGAAGCAGTCATATAAAAGATACTGGGGGATATTCAGGTAGAATATTTATAGAAGAAGAAAACATCACCATAAGCAGTACACTAGACGCATTAAAGCATGGTATTGGTCTAGTGCATCAAGAGTTTGCACTACTAGGGAACCTTGATATTAGTAGTAATATTAAAATTAACAGGGAAAATATCTATCCTTTGACGGGAAAAGTTTTAGGAAAAAAATTTGGAATAGTAGATACAAAAAAGAATAAAGAAGATGCTAAAAATGCTTTATCTAAAATAGGAGTAAATATTGATCCTGGTATAAAAGTAAATAACGTCTCCATTAACATGAAGCAGTTTATTGAAATTGCAAGGGAAATAGATAATACCAATTTAAAAATACTAATGTTGGATGAGCCATCAGCTTCTCTGAATCAGGAGGATACAAAGATATTATTAAAAAGTTTAAGAGCCATTGCAGACACAGGTATATCTATTATCTTTGTTTCCCATAGACTGGAGGAAGTAACACAGATATGTGATAGAGTAACGGTACTGAGGGATGGGGAAGTTATTTCTCATTATACTAAAGAAGTGTTTGAAATCAATAAAATAGCTTTAGATATGATAGGTATGCAGGTAGTACAAACCAAAAGAAAAAGAACAGTGGGAAATAAAGACAATATCATATCCTTTCAAAATGTACAGATAACCCAGGGGGACAAATTATATAAGGAAGTTTCTCTTGATATAAAAAAGGGAGAGGTCCTTGGTATCACAGGCTTAGCGGGATATGGTCAAGAGATATTTGGATACGGACTAATGGGATTGTATGATATGAAGGGAAGTGTGTTGATCAATGGGGAAAAGGTTATACCTGGGGATGTAGGCTTAGTTTCTAAAAAAGGTATATATATGCTTCCAGATGAAAGAAAAGAGATGGGGCTATTGCTTGGAAAGTCAATATGGGAGAATATTGTTTTTGGTTCTTATGAAAAGCATAAGGAATTTTTAAAATATCCTAAGATGAAGGGATTATCTTTTTTAAATCACAGCGTTATTCATAACTATAGCAATAAACTAGTTAAAGATTTAAATATTAAGACTAAAGATATTTATCAACCTATCAAGGAGCTGAGTGGAGGTAATCAACAAAAAGTCTGTATTGGCAGGGCCTTAACCATGAATCCTGACCTTCTATTTGTAGGGGAACCCACAAGGGGAATAGATATTTATTCAAAAGAAATTGTGCTGAAAATGTTATTAAAAATGAATGAAGAAAAGGGTATGACCATCGTCATTTCATCTGGCGAGATTGGAGAATTAAAAAGAATATGTGACCGTATTGTCATCATGTATGAAGGAGAGGTTTTTGACATTCTTGAACCGGATATAGATGATGAAGTATTTAGCTTAGCCATATCGGGAAGAAGGGTGGAAGGCTATGAAAAAAGTTAATATAGGCGTCCCTCAAATGATTATTATTGTTTATTTACTGACTTTGACCATATCCTTAAGCTTTATAGATATTCCACTAATAGAAATGATGAATACTTCCCTAATAAAGTGGGTTATGAATGGGGTTCTCGTCTTATCTTTAGTACCCATGATTAATATTGGCGTAGGAAGAAATTTTGGATTACCTATAGGAATTTGTGCAGGATTAATAGGGATGTGTATAGCTGTTGAATTAAGACTTGAAGGTTGGTCCGGTTTCCTAATGGCTATATTTATGGGAACGGTAGTGGCTTCGATATTCGGTGGGATTTATTCTATAATCTTAAATAAACTCAAAGGAAATGAAGAAATTGTAGGAACCTTCGCAGGTTTCTCCTTTATACCCATTATGAATATCTTTTGGACACTGGCCCCCTTTAAAAATAGACAAATGCTTTATCCTGTAGGTGGGCAAGGTCTAAGACCTAAGATTAGCTTAAATCAGTATTTTGGAGGGGTTTTAGACAATGCACTAAAGATAAATATAGGAAAGTTAGTGATTCCTGTAGGATTATTATTATTTTTCGCTATGCTTTGTTTAATTGTACATCTATTTTTCAAGACAAAAATAGGCACAGTGATGTCAGCTATAGCTGAAAATGAGGCTTTTGTAAAGCTATCTGGCGTAAATATCAATAGGTATAGGACCTATGCTATTATTTTTTCTACGATTTTAGCTGCCATAGGTATATGTGTCTACTCTCAAAGTTATGGCTTTGTAGAACTATATAATGGGCCATTTATGATGGCTTTTCCTGCTGTATCGGCAATCTTGATTGGGGGGGCCACTAGAAAAAAGGCAACGATATTTCATGCCTTAGTAGGTGCATATCTTTACCAAACAACCTTTTTACTATCCGTGCCTGTTGCAAATGCTTTGCTTATCCCTGAAATGTCAGAGGTAATCAGGATGATTGTAACCAACAGCATTATACTTTATGCATTTTTATATGAGGGGGTGCTAAAGAAAAGTGAGGAAGTATAGACCTTATTACGTACCTTTTTTCTTTTTAATCCTTTCTATACTTGGTATTATAGCAGCAAATGTAAGCACAGGCTTTGTGTTAGGACAGCTTTATTCTAGGTTTGTTCGGAATGCAATATTTCTGTTGGCTTTAATTATTCCTATCATTTCAGGCATGGGAATTAACTTTGCTATTACGATTGGAGCTATAGCAGCACAGATGGCTATGGTGATTGTCATTGATATGGGATTGCCGGGTGGAAGGGCCCTTTTGTTAGCTGCAGTTATGAGTATTGGGTTGGCAGTTGCATTTGGCAATATTGTTGGGTTTTTATTAAATAAAGCAAAGGGTAAAGAGATGATTGCCAGCATCGTTATCGGTTTTCTAGGTACCAACTTATATCAGCTTATATTTATGGTGGGTTATGGGACTGTAATCACTCCTTTCAATGAAGATATCCTGCTTACAAGGGGAATAGGAGTGAAAAGCATGTTGGATTGTATGGAGTTTAAGACACTTTTTGCAGGGAAAATGCCTATAAAAGTAGGAGATACGACAGGCTCTCTTCTACCTATTATCATCGTATTTATACTTGCCCTTATCGTTTATTTGATATCTGTTTCCAAAATAGGCTATCATATGAGGGCAGTGGGAGAGAATTTATCGATATCAGAAAAATTAGGTATAGATGTTGATAAAACTAGAAGAATTTCAATTGTAATTTCTACTGTTTTAGCCGCTTTAGCTCACCTCATGTTTGTTCAAGACTTGGGAGTTATTAATGTTTATTCAGGACATTTGAACCTAGATATTTTTTCAGCAGCAGCACTTTTGGCTGGTGGAGCCACATTTAAAAAAGCAACAATTAAAAATGCTTTTATTGGACTCATCCTTTTTCATACTCTATTTATAATTTCTCCTCTTGCAGGACAGAACTTATTTAAAAACCCTGCTTTAGGTGAATATTTCAGAAGTTTTATAGCCTATGGAACGATTATCTTTGCTTTAATGTTGAACTTGAAACATGAAAAAGCAAGTACAGCAGCAATTAAGGCAGATACAAAGGTATAGTAATTTTTGAAACAAAGGATTGATTTTTTTTATTGTGATCAGTGAATCTATAGGAAACTCCAATTGGTAAATTACAAAGCCCTGTGCTACACTCGAAGGTGAATGGGCATTAGTAGAGGATTGCACATAATAAAACTTATAGATATGAGGGGGAATTTATGTGAGGCCAGTACTTATGGAAAAGGTAGAAGAGCTTAGAGGGATCAATGCTGTTAAAATCAAAGAAGCCAGTGAAGCTGGACGCAAGGTAGTAGGAATGTATTGTGTTTTTTCGCCACAGGAAATTGCACTAGCAGCTGGAGCTATTCCTGTAACCCTATGTGGCACCAAGCAAGAACCAATAGAGGATGCAGAAAAAGAATTACCGAGAAATTTATGCCCTCTAATCAAATCAAGCTATGGTTTTGCTATCACAGATAAATGTCCCTACTTTTACTTTGCTGATGTATTGTTGGGAGAAACAACCTGTGACGGGAAGAAAAAAATGTATGAACTAATGGGTAAAATTAAACCTATGCATGTCATGAACCTTCCTCAAACAGCTGATGGAGCAGAGGCTTTGTCTTACTGGAAACAAGAAGTAGTACACTTTAAAGACTTTCTTGAAGAAAAGTTTGGCGTAGAGATTACTGAAGAAAAACTAAGAGCTGCTGTTAAGCTTGCTAATCGAGAGAGAACAGCACTAAAGAAATTACATCAATTAAACGCTCATAAACCAGCACCTCTTACTGGGATGGATATGATGCTGGCTCAATGGTTAAAAGGCTTTAATGTAGACAAAGAAGATGGTATTCAATTGATTGAGGATTTAATTGTTGAAATAGAAGAAAGAATGGCAGAAGGGAAATTTGCTTTTGATAAAAATACTCCTAGAATATTACTAACTGGGGTACCTATTGGAAGTGGGTCTGAGAAAGTATTGAAGATATTAGAAGAGGCGGGAGCCAGTGTAGTAGCTTTAGAAAATTGCACTGGGTATAAAGGGCTGGACATTATGGTGGATGAAGAAAAAGAGCCCATTCTAGCTATAGCAGAAAAATATCTATCAACGCCATGTTCCTGTATGAGTAATAACACTAGAAGGTTAGATTTACTTAAAAGGCTAGCCAAGGAATATCAGGTAGATGCAGTAGTGGATTTAACATGGCAGGCCTGTCACACTTATAATATCGAATCATTTACTGTAAAGAACTTTGTGAAAGATGAATTGAATCTACCCTTCTTACAAATAGAAACCGATTATTCTGATTCGGATATAGGACAAATAAAGGTGAGAGTAGAGGCTTTCTTGGAATCTTTTCTTGAAACAGTAAAGTAATATAGTTTTATCTTGAAAGAGTTTCTTCACAGAAACTCTTTTTTGTAGTAGCGTTTTAGTGTAAAGATATAAATAAGAGAAAATTCATTATGCCTAAAAGACAGCTAAAGTGTTTATTTATCATATTAATAAGGAAGTGAGAAAATGTATACTATAGGGATTGATATTGGTTCGGTAGCTAGCAAGGCAGTGGTGTTTGATGGGGAGAAGGTGATTGCTAAAGTCATACTGCCTACTGGGTGGAGTCCTAAGGAAACTGGCGAGAAAATATTAGAATGCCTGTTGAAGGAAGGGAAGATTGAGAGAGAACAGGTAAAAACCATCACAGGAACAGGCTATGGTCGTATAGCTTTACCTTTTGTAGACAAAAAAGTTACAGAGATTACTTGTCATGGTGTAGGAGCACACTTTTTAGATCCTGAAGTAAGAACGGTTATCGATATAGGGGGACAGGACAGCAAAGTAATTAAACTGGAGGAAAAAGGGAAGGTTATTGATTTTTTGATGAATGATAAATGTGCTGCCGGAACAGGACGGTTTTTGCAGGTAATGGCTCATGCCTTGGAGATCGACATCAGTGAGCTGTCAGAGGTGGCAGAAGGTGCCACGCCTAAAAATATAAATAGTATGTGTACAGTTTTTGCTGAATCGGAGGTAGTGAGTTTGATGGCTGAGGGAGCTTCAAAGGAAAGTATAGCAGCTGGGTTATTGCAATCGGTAGCCAACAAAACCTATTCACTAGTCAGCAAAGTAGGAGTAGAAAATAAGGTTTTCTTTTCTGGAGGTGTTTCAAAAAACTCTTTATTAAAAGAATATCTAGGAGAAAAGTTGGGAGTAGAGATTTATACTTCTGATATGGCACAGTTTATGGGAGCGATAGGGGCTGCAGTGATTGGATATAAGTAAAAAGAGTATCAACAGTACTATCAAAGGTTTCATAGATATTATGAGGCTTTTATTTAAAATTTAAGTATAAAGATACATAACAATAAATTACCCCTTCTGCTTTAATGTTCTACAGCAGAAGGGGATTTTTTTTATTGACAATATGTTTTGGTAACACCTGTGTCCTCTACTTGTTCTACACAAGGGGAAGGTGCATTAGAATGAAATACCGATTGATAGGTTTTAAGACCCCCATCCAAGTTTTTAACCCCATAGCCATGTTGTTTTAAAATTCTAGCTGCTATATATCCCCGTAAACCCACCTGGCAGTAAAGATAGATAGTTTCATCTTTGGGAAGCTCAGAGAGGCGATTTCTAAGTTCACCTAGGGGAATGTGGATAGATCCATGAATAAATCCAGCCTTGCGTTCTGCATCTTCTCTAATATCTACCAATAACCCATGATTTTTAAGAATATCATCCACTTCATGCCACTGGATAGTATCTACTAGGTCCTCCATTAAATTGCTGGCCACAAACCCCAGCATATTTACTGGATCCTTTGCTGAAGAGAAGGGAGGGGCATAGGATAACTCCAAATTTTTTAAGTCTGAGACTTTAAGCCCTGCTATGATGGCAGTAGCCAGTACATCTATACGTTTCTCAACCCCTGTATACCCTACAGCTTGAGCACCAAATATTTGCCCTGTATTTAAATCAAATAGCAGCTTCATAGCAATAGGAAGGGCACTGGGGTAGTATCCTGCATGGGAGCCTGGATGAATATGGAGAGCCTTATACCCAGTACCAAGTTTCTTTAAAACCTTCTCATTGCTACCTGTGGAGGCTACAGTCATATCGAAAACTTTAGCAACAGCAGTTCCTAATGTACCAGGGTATTTTTCTTTTTTGCCACAAATGTTATTCGCTACAATTCTACCTTGTTTATTAGCAGGACCAGCTAGAGGAATAATCGTTGGTATACCATGAATAAAATCATTAACCTCTATAGCATCACCTATAGCGTAAATATAAGGATCGGAGGTTTGAAGATATTGATTTACTTGAATCCCCCCTCTAGTACCTAGTTGTAATCCTGCTGTCTTGGCTAGATGATTTTCAGGAGAAACCCCAATAGAGAAAATGATTAGGTCAGTTTTAATTTCTCTACCACTTTGCAACACAATTTTTTCCCCTTGTTCCTCAAAGGATTTTACACCGTCCTTTAAGATCAGGTCAACGCCTTGACTGATGATATGATTGTGTAAAATACAAGCCATTTCATAATCGATAGGTCCCATCACTTGGTCGGAGGCTTCAATGAGGGTAACCTTTACCCCTCTTTTATGAAGATTTTCTGCCATCTCTACACCAATAAAGCCTCCACCGATAACAACAGCTGATTGAGGTTGTTTTTCCCCAATAAAAGACTTGATTGCATCAGTATCTGGGATATTTCGTAAAGTAAAGAGATTTTTTGTATCTTCCATTCCAGTGATGGGGGGCTTTATTGGATTAGCTCCTGGTGAAAGTACAAGAAAATCATAGGATTCATCATAAGTATGATTGGTGCTTAGATTTTTTATAGTGATGACTTTTTTGTCAGCATCAACTTTTATTACTTCACTCAGATTACGGATATCCATATTGAATCTTTTAGACATTCCTGCTACCGTTTGCACCAATAAAGCATCTCTTTTTTCAATAATCCCACCAACATGATAGGGGAGCCCACAATTGGCAAAAGAAATATGTTCTCCTCTTTCTATCATAATAATTTCTGCATTTTCATCCAGTCTTCTTAGTCTTGCAGCAGCAGAAGCCCCTCCAGCAACACCACCTACAATAATTACTTTTCTTTTCATGATCTCAATCCTCCTCTACATCCCCTACGAAGGGGGTGTATATTCACATGATAGATATTTTTGAGTTAAAAGTCAATCGCTTATCATGAGTTTATTCTCTATACCTCCAATTAACTCTACCATATTCATTTTGAAGCTGTAGGAAGGCATAGGTTGTTGAGCTATATAGATAACCAATTTTATACCTTAACAAAATACGACCTCCTGCGGTTTCAGAAATGAACAATGTTAACAATTCGTTCCAGTGAAAAATCCTAAAATTTGCAAACTCGCTACCGCTCAAACATGCAAATTTCTTTACGGATTTTCCACTTACATGAATTGAACATTGTAGTCATTTCTTGCAAATGCATCCAGTCTGCATTTTGTTAAGCTTTGTAGTTGGTTATCTATAAAATTGGGCATGTATAAAATTGATTCATTAGCGTAAACTTAAGCCATAATTTGTCATCCTGAGGGGAGCAAAGCGGAGTCGAAGGATCTTAGTGTTAGTAAAATTCTTGGCTACTCCAAGATCCTTCGCTACCCTCAGGATGACAGTTCAAGAGAATTTTGGTAATAATTGTACTAAGTTAACGCCTAAAAAAATTGCTTAATAATTATATACCAATATTTTTATAGAATTAACAGATTGTTTTGCTTTTAAAAGTGCAGTTAGAAGAAAAAACTGATAAAATAAGGTGATGACAAAAAAGTATAAAACAACAATTAATATGGATAAAAAATATCAAATAAGTAAGGTGAAAAAATTATGAAGATATTAGGGATGGAGAAGTCCTCTTTTATTGATTATCCTAATAAAGTTGCTACAGTATGTTTTACTCCAGGATGTAACTTTAGATGTGGATATTGCCACAATAGCTATATGGTAAAAGAAGAGGGCGAAGAGATCAGTCAAGAAGAAGTTTTTGCTTTTTTAAGAAAGAGGAAGAAGTTTATTGATGCAGTATGTATTTCGGGTGGAGAACCTACCCTGCAAAAAGGGTTATATGCCTTTATTTTAAAAATAAAGCAGGAAGGGTTTTATGTGAAATTGGATACCAATGGTACAAGTCCTGATACTATAGCATTACTGCTGCAAAACAAATTATTAGATTATATTGCTATGGATATAAAGGCCCCCTTTGACCGATATGAGTTTGTTGCAAGAACAAAAGTAGACATAGAAGCAATAAAAAAGAGTATTACCATCATTAAAAATTCAACGATAGATTATGAATTTAGAACAACAGTATGTAAAGAACTGCATAGTAAAGAGGATATTTTAGAAATTGCTGCATACTTAAAGGGAAGTAAGGCCTATTTTATTCAAAACTTTAGAGATGGAGAAACTGTGCTAATAGGAAAAAACCAATTTCATCCACAGGATATAAAAGTTCTGGAGGAAATAGAGAAGGAAATACGAGGCTACTTTGAAAGTTTTAAAATTAGAAAGTAATTTTTAAAAGAGTTTTTGCAATAATAGACTTATAGATAGATCATTAGCGTTAACTTAAACTATAATTTGTCATCCTGAGGGGAGCAAAGCGGAGTCGAAGGATCTTAGTATTAGTAAAATGACAGCTCAAGAGAATTTTGGTAATAATTGTGTTAAGTTAACGCCTATGATAGATAGATTGGTTACCGAGGTGATTACGATGACAAACTCCTTAATCATGTTTTATAGTACTGTTGCTATTATTGCAGGGTTTTCGATTTTTGGCTATTTATTATGGGGAATAATGAAAAGAAAAAGATGATAAATTAATTGTATCCACCTATATTTTTTAGGCGGATACAATTAATTTATTTTATGTTATTCATTGCTGCTTCAGCAAAATCAGTGACAACAATGTCTTCATAATTTATTCTGGCATTTAGTTCTCCAGCTTCTATCATAACATCTTGAAGTCTGGTTAATCCTTCCTCTGTTAAGACTGGATTAGGTGCCCATGCACCGATAGAACGATATCTCTCTACAACACTAACTAGAATATCTAAATCAGCGTCTATGAAGTGGGGTTGTAGAGATTTTGCTACCTCTTCAGCACTATGGTTCTCCACCCATAACATGCCTTTATAGACAGCATTTGTAAATTTCTGGATAATTTCAGGGTTTTCTTCTATATAACTTTGCTTAGCACTGTAAGCTGTATAAGGAATGTAGCCACTTTCTTCTCCTACAGAAGCTACAACAAAGCCTCTACCTTCTTTTTCAATGAGAGAAGCGGTAGGTTCAAATAATGTTGTATAATCCCCCTCACCACCAGCAAAAGCTCCAGCCATAACGCCAAATTGAATATCGGTTCGTACATTTAAGTCTACACCTGGTACAAGACCTTGCTGTTTAAGTACGTATTCTAGAGTCATGTTAGGCATACCGCCTTTACGACCACCTAAAATTTCTTTTCCTCGTAGTTCCTCAAAAGTAAAGTTTGGATTCGGTTCCCGTGCAACAATAAAGGAGCCATCTCTTTGAGTTAATTGAGCAAAATTAACTACATAATCATCTTTACCTTGGTTGAATACATAGATGGATGCTTCTGGTCCCATAAAACCAATTTCCACTTGGTCACTGAGTACAGATGCCATTACCTTGTCAGCACCTTTACCATCAATTAATTCTACTTCCAATCCTTCCTCTTCGAAGAAGCCTTCTGTAATAGCGATGTACTGAGGTGCATAGAATACAGAGTGGGTTACCTCCATAACAGAGATCTTTGTTAATTCTGATGATTTAGTACTGCTACAACCTGATAAAAATATAGCAGAAACCATAAGAATTACAAGAAAAACACTGGTGATTTTTAAATACTTCACTTAAAATCCCTCCATTTATATTTAAAAGTACTATCTATATACAGTATATTCCTTAGGTGTAAAAGTGTGTTACTGTTAACAAAATAAGTATAGGATACCAGCAACACACATAAAATTTAAATATAGATAATGGAGGGATGAGTATGTCTTTAAATATAAAAATATGTACTAGCAAAAATAGATACGGCTATGTTCGAGGAGAAGTCGATCATTTTTATTGGTATGCTCTAGTACATCGTGAAGAAGTAGATTTTGGCATTAATCCTAACAATTTAACAGCAGGGAATGGTAGGGTATCCAGACTATGTGTTTACAAAGATATACCCATGTACAATTACACAAAACGTTTAATTTATGCAAACTATAAGAGGGAGTGGGAAGTGCTTAACAGCAGTTATGAAGAAATGATTCGAAATTTAGTAGAATATTTAGATAGAAGATATTCTATCAGACTGGTAAAGTAAAAAAGAATAGGGTTTTATAGAAAAACATCTCAATAGTACATAGATTTTATGATTTTAAGACTTTATAGATGGTTATAATATATAGATGTGTGTCCCTAAATTTTAATATACTAAGGGCTACATGTGAAGCCCACAACCATAATTTATCATCCTGAGTGGAGTAAAGCGGAGTCGAAGGATCTTAGTGTTAGCAGAATTCTTTGTTATTCCAAGATCCTTCGCTATGCTCAGGATGATATTTAGAGAGAAATTTGGTGATAATTATATTAAGTTAACGCCTATGATAAGTGTACATCTATAAAAAAGTCCCTTGACAAATCTGATGAATTAGTTATAATAAAACTGATTTCTAAAAAAATTTGTTGTTTATTGCAATTTAATAGGAAAAATGCTGTGAAAAAGAGGAGTAAATAATTAACTCTAAAGAGAGAAAAACCCCTAGGCTGGAAGGTTTTTTAGAGCCATAATTATTGAAGGTAGCTTTGGAGCTTCTGTACTGAAGTGATAGTAGGTGCAGACGGTTTGAAACCGTTATATAAAGTAAGCGTCTATTTTAGCATATCATGCTAAAATAGAAATTAAGGTGGTACCGCGAAAAAGAAACTTCGTCCTTATTTTGAGGATGAAGTTTTTTTATTTGTTCAGTATTGGGGGGGATAGAGATATGTTTCGCTTTGGACTGATTTTACTGCTAATAGGAGCTATTTTTGTATATGCTACAGCCATGATTAGTAGAGTTTTAAAGATAACCACTGTAAAAGGAATTTTGATGCTAAAAGTTAGTGGATTGGTACTTGCTATTTTAGGAGCAGTGTTGTTGTTTCTAAACGAAATTCCTGACAAATTACAGTTCTTACAGATTATAAGATTCTAAGGAGGAAATACCAATGATAAACAATTTACCTAAAAATTATGACCCAAAAGCTTTTGAAGATCATATTTATCAGTATTGGATGGAAAAGGATTACTTTAAAGCAGAGGTAAATCCTCAAAAAGATCCTTATTGTATTGTATTACCCCCACCAAACATTACAGGACAGTTACACTTAGGACATGCCCTAGACCATACTCTGCAAGATGTTCTAATTCGTTTTAAAAGAATGCAGGGCTTTGAAACCCTATGGCAGCCGGGCACAGACCATGCTAGTATCGCAACAGAAGTGAAGGTAGTAGAAAAAATTAGAAATGAAGAAGGTTTAACAAAGCAAGATTTAGGCAGAGAAGAGTTTCTAAAAAGGGCATGGCAGTGGAGAGATGAGTATGGCAGGGTAATTGTAGAACAGATGAAAAGATTGGGTAACTCCTGTGACTGGTCAAGAGAAAGATTTACTATGGATCAAGGCTGCAATGATGCTGTAACAGAAGTGTTTATCCAATTATATGAAAAAGGATTGATTTATCGAGGAAATAGGATTATTAACTGGTGCCCAGAATGTAAAACTTCTCTTTCGGATGCAGAGGTTGAACATGAAGAAAAAGAAGGACATTTCTGGCATATTAAATATCCTATTAAGGACAGTGATGAATTTTTAGAAATTGCCACCACTAGACCTGAAACTATGTTAGGAGATACTGCTATTGCTGTAAATCCTGAGGATGATCGCTACAAACACTTGATTGGAAAAACTGCTGTATTACCATTGATGAATAGAGAGATACCTATTGTGGCGGACGACTATGTAGATCCCGAGTTTGGAACAGGGGCCGTAAAGATCACACCTGCACATGACCCTAATGACTTTGAGATTGGGTTAAGACATGATCTTCCTCAAATTGTTGTTATGAAGGAAGATGCTACTATCAATGCTAAGGGCGGTAAGTATGAAGGCTTAGCAAGGTATGAAGCTAGAAAACAGATTGTCAAGGATTTAGAAGAGTTGGGACTACTAGTACACGCTAAAGAAAGAAGTCACAGTGTTGGACAATGCTATCGTTGTGATACTGTGGTGGAGCCTATGACTTCAGACCAGTGGTTTGTGAAGATGGAGCCTTTAGCAGGGCCAGCTATTGAGGCTGTAAAAAGTAGTGAAATTAAATTTATTCCTCAACGTTTTGATAAAATTTATCTCCACTGGTTAGAAAATATCAAGGACTGGTGTATTTCAAGACAATTGTGGTGGGGACATCGTATACCTGCTTATTATTGTGAAGATTGTGGAGAAATGATAGTATCAAAAGAAGCACCGACAAGCTGTAATAAGTGTCAAAGCAGTAGTATGAAACAGGATGAAGACGTGCTAGATACATGGTTTAGCTCAGCCCTATGGCCTTTTTCTACGCTAGGATGGCCAGATAAGGCAAAAGAATTAGAATACTTTTATCCTACGGATGTATTAGTAACAGGCTATGATATCATTTTCTTCTGGGTTGTGCGTATGGCCTTCTCGGGAATTGAATTCATGAAGGAGGTTCCCTTCAAACATGTATTTGTACATGGCTTAGTGAGAGATGCTCAAGGTAGAAAGATGAGCAAATCATTAGGAAATGGTGTAGATCCGTTAGAGATTATTGATCAGTACGGAGCAGATGCCCTTAGATATACCTTAGTTACTGGTAATTCCCCAGGAAATGACATTCGTTTCCATATGGAAAGACTAGAGGCTAGCAGAAATTTTGCTAATAAACTGTGGAATGCCACAAGATTTGTATTGATGAATTTAGAGGAAGAAGAAATATCCCTTCATCAGGTACAAGATCATTTAAATATAGCAGATCAATGGATCGTGTCTCGTTTAAATGAAGTTACCAAAGAAGTAACGGAAAATATGGAGAAGTTTGAGCTAGGTCTGGCTCTGCAAAAAACCTATGACTTTATTTGGAGTGAATATTGCGATTGGTATATTGAATTGGCGAAAAATAGACTATATGGCGAAGATGCTGATAAAAAGAAAGCTGCTCAATATACGCTTACTTATGTACTAGAAAGTATACTGAAACTATTACATCCTTTTATGCCTTTTATTACAGAGGAAATATGGCAAAGTATACCTAATTTTAAAGACAGTGCCATCACAGCACCTTGGCCGAAATATAAGGAAGAAGAGAAAAACCCTGCAGCAGAAGAAAAGATGAACTTGATCATGGAGGCTATAAAAAATATTAGAAACTTAAGGGCAGAAATGAATGTAGCTCCTTCAAGAAAAGCCAAACTGCTGGTATGGACACCTAAAGAGGAAGTGAAAACTATCATCCAAGAAGGAGAACAGTACTTTGTGGCACTGGCAGGGATATCAGAGATTCAGTTTGTAAATAACAAAGACGAAGTTCCTTCTGATGCTGTTTCCACTGTAGTACAGGGAGGAGAATTGTTTTTACCTTTAGAAGATTTAATTGATATTGCAAAAGAGATAGAAAGACTTCAGAAGGAGAAGGTCAAGCTAGAGGGAGAAATAAAAAGGGTGAAGGGAAAACTTTCAAATGAAGGCTTCACTAAGAAAGCTCCTGCCCACTTAATTGAGGAAGAACGACAAAAAGGAGCAAAGTACGAAGAAATGCTACAGACGGTACTAGACAGAATAGAAATATTAAACAAAAAATAGTGACTAGGTAAATTTACCTAGAGAAGGATCAATATGGAAAAATCAGGTAGAGCATTACCTCTACCTGATTTAAAAGCTGCTTAATAAAAATTGATGATTTAACCTATTAAAATCTTTAATACATAAGCGTTAACTTAATACAATTATTTCCACAATTCTGAGGAACTGTCGTCCTGAGTGTAGCGAAGAGTCTTGGAATAACGAGGAATTGTGCTAATACTAAGAATTTTCGACTCCGCTTTGCTTCCCTTAGGATGATAAACTATGGTTTAAGTCAACGCTAATGATATTTAATAAAAATTATGATAGTTATGTTAAAATAATAACTAAGTTGTTGACACCAAGGTTTTTTCTGCTATGATGAAATTATGTAGGTCCGCATAAGAAATATACTTTAAGAATGGAGTGGGGAGATGAATTATCAAGAGGCAATAGAGTATATCCATGGCACGTACAAATTTGGTAGTAAACTAGGATTGGAAAATATTAAATATCTATTAGACTTATTGGGGAATCCTCAAAAGGAACTGAAGGTGATCCATGTAGCAGGAACCAATGGTAAAGGTTCAACTTCTTCCTTTATAAATGGCGTTTTAAAAACTTCAGGTTATAAGGTAGGGCTATATACTTCTCCCTACATAGAAGAATTTACAGAGAGAATGCAGATTAATGGAGAAAAGATTGATAAACAACGGTTGGCAGAGGTTACTACAATTGTTAAGGCAAAAATAGAGCAAATGTTATCAGAAGGAAAAAATCATCCTACGGAATTTGAAGTTGGGACAGCCATTGCATTAGTATATTTTGCTGAAGAAAAGGTGGATTACACCATACTAGAAGTAGGTATGGGAGGACGATTAGACGCTACAAATATTATAGAAAATCCTCTGTTGTCCATTATAACCCCTATAGATTACGATCATATGGAGCATTTAGGTGATACCCTTGGAAAAATTGCCTTTGAGAAGGCTGGTATTATCAAAGAAAATAACTTTGTAGTTTCTTATCCTCAAAGAGAAGAGGCAATGGAAGTTGTAAAGCAGGTGGCTAAAGAAAAAAATAGCCAGTTGTTTGTGGTAAACTATGATACATTGAAGATCCATCATAGTGCTATTGAAGAACAGCAATTTTCCGTAGAAATACTAGGAAAAAAATATGAGGATGTAGTAATAACCCTAGCAGGACCTCATCAAGTATACAACTGTTGTACAGCTTTAACAGCAATAGAGGTGCTAAAGGCCCATAGAAATATAGAAATTAGCGATGAAGCAATTTATCAAGGGTTAAAAAATACAAAATGGATAGGAAGATTAGAGATATTAGGCAAAAACCCCCTAACCATCATTGATGGAGCTCATAACCTACAGGGAGCTACAGCTTTAAAACATAGTGTGGAGACGCTATTGGAAGGTAAAAAAGTTACTTTGGTAGTGGCTATGTTAGGCGATAAAGATGTTCAAGGGGTTTTGAGTAGTCTCATACCGCTTATGGATAAAATAGTTGTTACTAAGCCAAATAACCCTAGAGCGATGGCAGCAGATGACTTGGCTAAAGAATTGGTAAGCTATGGAAAAGATATGTATATATGCAAAACTATTAAAGAGGCAGTAAAAAAAGCTCATGAAGTGACAGAAGCTTCAGATGTTATTCTTTTCGCTGGATCTTTATATATGATTGGGGAAGCAAGAACAATATTAACAAGTAAGTAGTAGAAATTTTTTTATAAGTCTATTGACAAACAAGTAGGTATATGATATTCTGTATACAGACATAGGTCAAAAACACTTCCAAAATAAGTCATGAAGGCTTATTACAAAATCATGAAACGTATATAAGTCATGTAACTATTGAAGTATAAGTATGTTACAAAAGATAAGGTCATGAAGGTCTATATTTGGAAGGAACCAAATATTCCTTATGACCTTTTTTAAATCGTCAGCATATCCCCTTAATCAACATATAAAAAAAAATGTTGTTATCCCCTAATAAAAATAGGATTAAGGGGTTTTTTTTATTTACAGGGAAAGTAACTTCATTAATTCGCTATAAAGTGCTTTAGGGTTTCTTTTCCAATTGGAGCATATGTTTTTTGCTTGTTCTTCTTGAAGTACGTTTAGTTTTAAGTCAATAATAGACATGTTGTTCTCTGCCATTGTTAGTCTAATAGCGTATTTATTCTCTTCAAGCTTGAGGTAATCTCCTCGAATCTCCATCTTAGCCTGTTGTTTTTCTTTTTGTATACGAACGTAAGTATGAATCTCTTTTTTTTGATTTTTAGGAATACGGTTGATAAAGTAGTTTAATGTATTTTTCCCTTTATTCGTGATGGAAAATAACTGACTATGACTTTTCTCTTCTTCAGAAACAAAATCCGCCTCCTTCAACTCCGATAAGAACTGTTGCAACATAAAATAGTTCATAATATCGTTTTCTAAAATGAACTGAGTAATTAGAGAATTTGTTAAAGAACCTTCTGCTTGATCTAGTATATAGAGTAAAAGCAGCTTTTTTTCTGCTAGTTGTTCAGGTGTATCCACAAACATTTTTATGTACCTCCTTCATAAAGTTTCCTAATACTATATTACTGCATTTATCTAAATTTTAAAAGGACAAATAAAAACTTAAAAAATATTTTTCCTATGTATGAAGAAAGGGATTTTAGAAGAAAATAGTTTTATAGCTCTAAAGTAAAAACTGGTTCGATATATACGCTTATAGGAGGTTATTGACGATGACGGTTGGGTCACAAGTAAAGCAAACTTTAGCTACACTAAAAGGAACGCAGGGTACGCTGAGGACTTATTCGCTGCAATGTCAGCATGAAGAAGAAAAAAAAGTTTATGAAGAAGCACTAAAAACAACCAATGAAATTATAAAGGATTTGGAAAATAGATTAAAAATATTGGAGTTTGAAGAATCTCAATTTAAAGGCTATTAGATGGGGTGAAATATATGAAGGATTGGGTGGAAATACTGTTAAGATCAATAGGATTATTTTTTTTGGTTTTTTTATTTGTGAGGATTATGGGCAAGAGAAACCCTGGAAAAATGACGACATTTCAGCTTGTAAATTACATAGTAATTGCTGTACTGACTGCTCTTACTTCGGTAAAAATAATTACAAATATCCGACTGGGCTTAATTGCACTGGCGGTTTGGACCTTATTGCCCATGTTAATTGATTTTCTAACGGTAAAAAGTAAAGTGGTCCATGACTTTATTTATGGAAAAGAAACAATTCTTATAAAAAAAGGAAAAGTTATGGAGGAGAATTTAAAAAAGGCAAAATTAACAGGAGAAGAATTAATCAGCCAGTTGCGGGCTAAAAACGCTTTTAGTCTGGCAGACGTTGAGTTTGCGGTTTTAGAAACAACTGGTGAGGTAAATGTTGTAATGAAATCCGATAAAAAACCCATTACAGCCCATGATCTGGAAAGAAAAGTAGCACCACAGACAGAGCCTCAGACGATTATCTTAGATGGAAATATTTTACACGATGCACTAAACGAGTTGGGATTAAATGAAGGTTGGCTTAAAACACAGTTAAAGGGAATGGGGATAGACTTAACCAATGTGTTTATTGGTCAAGTAAATAGCAGCGGGGATTTATATGTAGATTTATTTGATGATATGATTCAGTTGCCTCAACCAAGTGTTAAGGAGGCACTATATGCTAGTATAGAAAAAAGTCAAGCAGATTTCATGAAATATGCCTTGGAAACAAAAGATGAAAAGGCAAAAAAAATGTATGGTCAACATGCAGAAGATTTACAAGCATTGATGAAAAAATTGCAACCCTACTTATTACGTTAGAAGGTGATGAAAAATGTCTAGACAAAAATATAAGAAGCTAACGCCTACACAGCAACAATATCAAATTTTTGCTAAAGATAGAGAACCAAAACGTCCTGCCCTTAAAAATTGCGTAAGAGCATTTTTAGTAGGGGGGACTATATGTACCATCGGTCAAGCATTGCAAATGATGTATATAAAATATTTCAATTTTACCGAAACAACAGCCGGTAACCCTACAGTAGCTACACTGATCATTATCTCGGTTCTATTAACCTCATTAGGGGTATATGATCATATGGCACAATGGGCTGGAGCTGGAACAGCAGTGCCCGTCACAGGTTTTGCCAATACTGTTACTTCTGCTGCTATTGAACATCGCAGTGAGGGTTTTGTATTAGGTGTAGGAGGAAATATGTTTAAAATCGCAGGGCCTGTTATTACATATGGTGTAGTTTCAGCGTTTATAGTGGCTCTTATAAAAATTATCATAAAAGAATTAGGTGGGATATAAATGCTTAAAGGACATCAATCTTGGATTTTTGAATCAAAACCTTTTATTAAAGCATCGGCAGCTGTTGGAGGTCCCTTCGAGGCGCAAGGGGCTCTCTCCGAGGACTTTGATACCTTACACGCTGATATATGGTTAGGACAAGATAGCTTTGAGAAGGCAGAAAAAAAGCTGTTGGAAGAAGCCTGTCAAAAAGCTATTGATAAGGCAGGGATGAAAAAAGAAGATATTCAGTTTTTCTTAAGCGGTGACTTAATGAATCAAATTATTTCCAGTAGTTTTGCAGCTAGAACTTTGGGAGTGCCCTACTTAGGAGTTTTTGGGGCCTGTTCAAGTTCTATGGAAGGATTAGCCCTTGCCAGTATGATGGTGGACAGTAAATTTGCTAAAAATGCTTTAGCGGCTGCTTCAAGTCACAATGCAGCGGCAGAAAAACAATTTCGCTATCCAACAGAATATGGTGCTCAAAAACCACCAACAGCTCAATGGACTGTGACAGGAGCAGGAGCCGCCGTAGTGGCAGCAGAAGGTGAAGGCGGTCCTAGAGTTGTAGCTGCTACCATAGGAAGGGTCATTGATATGGGTATATCAGATCCTTTTAATATGGGAGCAGCTATGGCACCGGCAGCAGTGGATACGATAGAAGCACACTTTAGGGATCTAAACATTGATCCTTCCCATTATGATCTTATTGCTACTGGGGACCTAGGAGCAGTGGGTCATCGTATAGCAGGAGACTTACTGATTGAGCATGGAATGAAGATACCGAAAGAGATTTTTACTGATTGTGGGTTGTTAATTTATAGACAAGAACAGCCTGTTTTTGCAGGAGCTAGTGGATGTGGTTGCTCTGCCACAGTAACCTACGGACATTTTATGAACCGCATGAGAAAAGGAGAATTGAAGAAAATTTTAATTGTTGCTACTGGTGCCTTGATGTCTCCTATGTCCTATCAACAAAAAGAAAGCATACCCTGTATAGCTCATGCAGTGGCCATTGAAGTATAGGAGGTGAAGTACTTTGGAAAAATTTATTTGGGCCTTTATCGTGGGGGGAGGAATCTGTGTTATTGGGCAAATCGCTATGGACGTTTTTAGGTTAACTCCCGCCCATACGATGACTGGGCTAGTAGTAACAGGGGCGATATTAGGAGGCCTAGGATTGTATGAACCTTTGATCAAGTTTGCAGGAGCTGGAGCTACAGTGCCCATCAGCAGCTTTGGAAACTCTCTTTTAAAGGGTGCTATGATGGAATATGAAAGAAGTGGGATTGTAGGGGTACTGACAGGGATCTTTGAAGTTACCAGTGCTGGAATTTCGGCAGCTATTATTTTTGGATTTATTGCCGCTTTAATATTTAAACCAAAAGGTTAATTTAGACGTCCTTCTCTATAAATTTCACTATACATAGCTATCAAAATTCTATCGAATACTGAAGGGAGGTGAAAAAAATGACAGTAGGTACACAAATGCAACAAGCTATTGCGGGGATCCAAAGTGCAGCTGCCACAATGAAAACTTTTTCTTTAGAGACACAAGATCAAAACGCTAAAAAAGATTTTCAGCAGATAGCACAAGACCTAGAAAGTGCTTTAAAAACCTTAGAAAATAGGAAAAAATATATTGAAAGTCAAGAACCACAATTTAAGCAACAATAAATATCCAGACTTCACCTAACTTAAAAGGGCGGTGGAGTCTATTATATAAATAAAAAAAAGAAAAGACTAAACATTAGTTTAGTCCTTTCTTTTTTTAAAACTTATGAAGAATTACTTACCACTCATACTTCTTTCAGCTTGTTCGATTAATCTTTTTACCATATACCCGCCAACATAACCGTTTTGACGAGAAGTTAAAGTACCTTTATCTGTTGCTTCATAATTGCTTAATCCTAACTCACTAGCAATTTCAGTTTTCATCTGATTAAGAGCTTGACGTGCTTCTGGGACTACGATTCTGTTATTATTTCTTGAAGCCATATATTTCTCCTCCTCATATGATTTTAGTTTGATTTTGTTTTACAACATCTTTTGATGTTGTACTTATAATTTAACCAAATTCCTTTAGAAATATGTTTAGTAGGTTTTTGAAACTGTATATAATTATGGAAAGAAATTTTTGATGTTTTTAAAGACCTGTTTTGTTATAATAATAAAAAGGAGTGGATATTTTGGATAAGCAACAACAACTAACAACGATGCTTCTGGAGCTAGGTGCCGCCAAGGTGGGTTATGGAGAATTGGAGGATGTATTGCCCGAGGAGTTTAAACATCTCAAGAGCGGTATTTCTATAGCAGTTCGTCTATCAGACCAAGTGATTAGCGATATTGACCCTAAAAATGGTCCTACCCACACCTATTTTCATCATTATAGAACGGTAAATGCATTTATTGATCAAATAACTTTTAAAGTGACAAATCAGTTGCAACAGTGGGGATATCTAGCTATGGCAATTCCTGCTTCCCAGTCCATCAACCATGAAGGGTGGAATTATCAGGGACTATTCCAACACAGAACTGCTGCTACTAGAGCAGGCATAGGATGGATCGGAAAAAATAGCTGCCTTGTTACGGAGGAATTTGGACCTCGTGTCCGTTTGGCAACAATTTTAACCAATATGGCATTTAAATATAATGAGGCTATAACAGTATCTCAATGTGGTGAGTGCAACCTCTGTGTAGAAGGATGCCCTGCCAATGCCCTAAAGGGTAGTCTGTGGTCACCGAAGGTGCCAAGGCAGGAAATGATAGATCCTGAAGTATGCAGCAATCATATGAAAAGTCGATATAAGCATATAGGCAGAGGTGCGGTTTGCGGAATTTGTGTAAAGATATGTAAAGAAGGGAATCAAGTATTAAAGAGATAGGGTAGGAATTTCCTACCCTATGTTAACTTCCTCTTTATAGGCGTTTTTACATCTTTTCGAGTACCGTGGTCGTGCATACTTTGCAATTGGGCTTTTTGGGACTTTGCTTCTCTATGAAAGTGACGTTCTTCATACTTATAAGTCCTTGCACCATACTCTTGCATATCACCTTTGATATTGGTCCATTGGCTTTTTCTTATTGACATAAAATCACCTCATAATTAGTGTGAGTTTTTTTGTAAAAATAATAAGGAGCATTATTTGCTAACATAGGAAAACTTATGGTACTTTTACTTATTAGGAAAGTTTAAGAAAACAGTAAGAAAATTAATGATATAGAAAAAATTTACAAACCATTGACAATGTTATACAAATTTTGTATACTCTAGATAATAAAGGTAATAAATTTATAAGGATATAAATATATAAGAAAATAGCTAAAATAATCAGTCATGAAGACTGTTTTGGCCATGAAGGCTAGTGTATATCTTACTAGTTTTTATGGCTTTATTTATATAATATAAAAGAATAAATATAAAACTATTTATAATTCATAGGCGTTAACTTAATACAATTATCACCAAATTTCTCTCTAAATGTCATCCTGAGCATAGCGAAGGATCTTGTAATAACGAGGAACTTTGCTAATACGTAAGATCCTTCGACTCCGCTTTGCTCCCCTCAGGATGACAAATTATGGTTTAAGTGAACGCTAATGATTTATATTTTAAAGGAGATGAATAAAATGGAACAAACCTTATGGAAAAAATGTGTAGAATTTCACGGGCATGAGTGTCCAGGGCTGGCTATTGGATATAAAGCCAGTGAAGCAGCTAAGGAAAAGCTAGGGATTGATTTTTCTAGGGATGAAGATTTAGTTTGTGTTACGGAAAATGACGCTTGTGGGGTAGATGCTATTCAATTCCTGTTAGGCTGTAGCTTTGGTAAAGGAAATTTAATTTATAGAGGAACAGGAAAACAAGCCTTTAGCTTTTTTAATCGCACTACCAACCAAAGTATACGCTTGGTATTAAAACCCTCACAAGGAAAAATGGAGCGAGAAGAAAGACAAGCATACTTATTAAATGCGCCAGTGGAAGAAATATTTGAATTTAAAACCCCTAATTTTGAGCTACCTGAAAGGGCTAGAATTTTTACAACGATTGTCTGCGAAAGCTGTGGTGAAGGAGCTCCCGAGCATAAAATACGTTTGATGGAGGGTCAAAAAGTTTGCTTAGATTGCTTTAAAGATTATTCTAGAGAATTATAAAGACAGTTATTATTTCTCTCTAAAGGAAATAATTTTCTTTGAGTAAAACCTTAATGATCATTATTGACAAATTTTTCAAGTCTACTATAATAGAAATTAAGCGATATATTTTGAAAAATACTATATAAAAACATAAGGTGCCTTTGAAAGAAGGTGAAAAGGGAAAGTGGTGAAAAACCACTACAGCCCCCGCTACTGTAATTGGTGACGAAATCTGATAATACCATTGGGAAACCGAGAAGGTCAGAAAGTAGGAGGAACCATGAGTCAGGAAACCTGCCTTGTGTAAAAAAAGCAAGCCTTCGGAGGGGAGGGATGAAAATGCCGTATAGATGTACTTTTTCACATTAACCATGAAGGTAAAGAAAAGAACAGTGAGTTCTTAGCTTATCTTTATGGTTTTTTGATTTTATGAAATATAAATAAAAAGGGTGGATCAAATGAAAGAATTAAAGGATTGGATAGAAGCTTGGCAGCCTAGTGAGCAAAATACTTCAGCCTGCACTTCTTTTTGGAATAATAGGGCGAAAAGCTATAATGAAGGCGTACCTATCGGAGAGTCAAATCATGTGATGGATTTGTTAAGAAGCAAAGGAATCCTACAAAAAACTAGTACAGTATTAGATATAGGATGTGGTCCTGGAAGGTATACCATACCTATGGCGAAGGAATGTAGGGAAGTTGTTGCCATAGATATTTCGCAGGAAATGCTGCAATATGCAAAAGATCATGCGATAAGTGCAGGGTTAGACAATATTATTTATAAACAAAGTACCTGGGAAGATATTGACTTGAAGGAATATGGATGGGAAAAGAAATTTGACGTTGTTTTGGCATCCATGACACCAGGGGTTTATAATTTTGCTACCTTCAAAAAGATGTTGGAGGCCAGTAAAGGCTATTGTTATTTAAGTGGTTTTATTCAAAGAAGCAACCAGCTTTGGGACCCGATACAGAAAGAAGTCCTGGGAGAGGACAGTAGAAAACAACAGGATGATAAAATATATTATGCCTTCAATATATTATGGCAATTAGGGTATCATCCAGAGATTTTTTATCAGGAAAGAACTTGGGAGCAGGAATGGTCTTTAGAAGAAATTCAAGAGTTATATAAACAAAGATTTGAAATCAATCATGCTGTGCAGCAGAAGGATATAGAAAAAATAGAAAAGCTTCTTGCTGCCCATCAAAAGGATGGAAAAGTAATAGAAAAAACAGAGGCTAAAACAGCTGCATTGATTTGGAAGCTTTAGAAGAAAGCATTGAAATATGGGGGGATTATTTTGAAAACAACAGACAAGAAAATAAAATTGGGAATCTTTTTCATGTGTATAGTGATGTTTTTTATGACTGCTTGCAGCTCTTCTAATGTAAGTAATGGGAAAGAAGAAAAAGAAGTTTCAGTGGAAGTGCAAGAAGAGAAAAACGATGTAATAGAGGTAATCCGTTTAGAAGGTGGTGACTGGGGATATCCTTCTCCTTATCTACACTATTCTAGAGGACCTGGAGGTTATAAAATGCAGTTGATTTTTGACGGTCTCCTTGAGAGAGATGAAAAAGGATTGATCCCTTGGATTGCTAAAGAATGGGAAGTTTCAGAGGACGGCTTGACCTATATCTTTACAATTCACGATAATATTCAATGGCACGATGGAGAAGCTTTGACGTTGGAGGATATTGAGTTTTCATTTGATTACTTTGAAAAACATCCTCCTGTTTGGAATCCAGTTGTCATGAATGGAAAACCTTTTGTGAAAAATATTGAAATCTTAGAGAACAACAAAATTAAATTTACTTTAGCAGAACAAAACGCCACCATCCTTGAAAAAATAGGTGATGTAAGAATCATTCCCAAGCATATCTGGGAAAACGTAGAGGATCCTGATAAGTTTGAAGATGAAAAGGCAGTGATCGGATGTGGTCCTTACAAATTGACAGGCTATAGTAAAGAACATGGCACCTATGAGTTTACAGCCTTTGAAAATTATTGGGGGCCAAAACAAAGGGTAGGAAAAATTCAATTTGTACCTGCAAGTGACGGTATTTTAGCCTTTGAAAATAACGAGATTGACTTGGTTGGTATAGGTACTGATTTACTGGGTCGTTATCAAAGTGATTCTCAGTTTAAGATATCTGAAGCACCGGGCTTTTGGGGATATCGTTTGCTTTTCAATATGGAGAAAAATCCTATTTTCAAAGAAAAGGAAGTGCGTCAGGCTGTTGCCTATGGTATTGATCAAGAAGAAATGATAGAAAAGGTGGCAAGAGGTGCTGCCATCCCTGGCAGTGCTGGCTATTTACCAGAACATCATATTTGGTATAACTCTAAAGTAAGAAAATATCCTTTTGATGAAGAAAAAGCTAAAGAATTGTTAGGTGAGAAAAAAGTATCCTTTGAATTGCTAACAGCTAATAGCAATGCGGAAGTAAGAATTGCAGAATTGATGAAAATCAGTTTAAATAAAATAGGTATCGAAGTAGAGATAAAAAGTGTAGATATGCAGACAAGAGATCATGCTGTAACAACTGGTGATTACGAAGTAGTGTTGACAGGCCACGGAGGTTGGGGTGGCGATGCCGATGGTTTAAGAGCAAGGTATGCTTCTGAGGTAAGGGTCAGTGGATCTCCTTCTGCTAATATTATTCGTGGTTATGAAAATCAACAGATTAAAGCACTGGCTGAAGAACAGTTAAGAGAGATGGATACTAGCAAGAGAAAAGAAAAGATCTTTACATTACAGGAAATCATTGCAGAAGAAATTCCTATGATTCCTATCTATAACACCACTGGTTATAGTGTTTATCGACCAGAAACCTATGATGGATGGATGTACATGTTTGACCATCATAGTCTTGAACATAGTAAATTGTCCTATTTAGAAAGAAAGTAGATGTTGTTTATGAAGAAGGTAAAAACCATAAAACTAAAACAATATGCCATTACCTTTCTATGTATTATAACCCTAAATTTTTTTATCCCCAGGCTAATGCCTGGGGACCCCTTTACATTTTTATCATCAGAGGAAGGGCAGGTAAACACCACCTTCTCCTATGAAGATATTGAAAGATATAAGGCTTACTATGGTTTAGATCAGCCTTTAAGAAAACAATATATTAGCTATATTACTAATATGTTGAAGGGGGATTTAGGCTATAGTATTTTTTATAAGGAAAAAGTATTGACCATTATTATAAATCGTATCTTTTGGACTTTATCTTTAGTAGTGGCAGCAATTTTTTTCAGTTCTTTAATAGGCATTATTTTAGGTAGTTTATCAGCTTATTTAAAGAATAGTTTTCTTGATAAATTTTTGTACTTTTTCTTTATTACTTTGTCAGAAATCCCTTCCTTTTTAGTAGCTTTATTGCTTTTATTTTATTTTGCAGCTCATTTGAGGCTTTTTCCTCTATCGGGGGGAGCCAGCCATTTTACCGAGTTTTCTTCTGCTGGAGAAAAATTTTATGATATCCTACATCATGCTATATTGCCAATCGTTGCTTTAACTATCACGAGAGCAGGGGTTTTTTATCTATTGACACGAAATAGTATGATTCATATATTAGAGAAGGATTATATGCGAACTGCTAGGGGAAAAGGTTTAAAGAAAACAAGAATTCTTTTTTTGCATGGTCTTAAGAATGCTATACCTCCAGTGGTTACTAGAATTTTCCTGAGTTTAGGTTCTATTTTAGGAGGAGCCGTTTTGGTGGAAAATGTATTTAAATATCCTGGAATTGGCAGTCTGATGAGACAAGCGGTATTTTTTAGGGATTATCCCTTAATACAGGGGATATTTTTAGTAATGACTATACTGGTTTTGACCATGAACTTTACAGCGGAAATTGTTTATAAAAAACTGGATCCTAGGGTGAATTAAATGAAAAAAATAATCACGAGAATGAAGCAAATTTCTTTTATAGGTAAGCTATCTATAGGTATCATCATGTTTTTTCTAATTTTAGCTATTTTAGGGTCTTTTTTATCTCCTCACCCTTATCACCTGCCTTCTGGTGCTCCCCTAGAGTCTCCCTCTAAAGTTCATTGGATGGGGACAGATGATCTAGGAATAGATCTTTGGGCACAGATTTGTTTTGGTGCTAGGGTTAGTTTGCTGGTGGGATTTTCAACAGCATTGCTTGCAGTAGGTTTGGGTGGACTGTTGGGGATTTTAGCAGCTTATTACGGAGGGAAAATAGATGGATGTATTATGGGGGTTACAGATCTAATGATTGTTATCCCAGAATTACCAATGATGATTGTCTTGGGTGCTTTCTTTGGACCAAGTCTAAGAAATATTATTCTTGTACTTACGCTGTTTTCTTGGACGACACCTGCTAGAATTGTACGTTCCAAGATATTAACCATTAAAGAAGAAAAATATATAAAAGCAGCAGAAGGCTATGGTGCTGGCTTTTTCTATATAACCATCAAGCACTTCTTACCGCAAATTTTATCTTTGGCAATGGTAAGTTTTATTAAGCTAGTGAGTAGAGCCATCGTAGCTGAAGCAGGGCTTGCTTTTTTAGGTCTGGGAGATCCAACTTCTAAAAGCTGGGGACTGATGTTAAACCACGCTATGGCTTTTAGAGGCATCTACTTCACAGATTTTTGGAAGTGGTGGGTGTTATTTCCTCTGATTTGCATCCTTATGCTGGTACTAGCAGTTTCTTTTATAGGCAAAGAAATAGAAAGAAAGAGGGTGGATGATTATGGAAAACAAAGTATTACAGGTTGAAGATCTAGCAGTTTGCTACAGTCAAGGCGGGATTCCTGCTGTAAAGAAAGCTTCATTTGCTGTTGAGCAGGGTAGCACCTTAGGGATTATAGGGGAGTCTGGCAGTGGTAAAACAACCATAGCTATGGCAATTATGGGGCTATTAGAAAAGAATACTGCTATCGAAGGAAAAATTTATTATAAAGAAATAGAAATCAGTGCTTTGTCAGAAAAAGAAAGAAATAGATATAGGTGGAAAAATATTGCTATTGTTTATCAAAATCATCTGGATATACTAAACCCTGTTTTAACTATTTATGAACAAATAGCTGAAGGTTTAAGACAGCATACTAACTTTGTTGAAAAGGAAATAGAAAAGAAAATAAAGGAACTATGTCTTATGGTGAGCTTAGAGGAAAGATGGTTAACCCACTATCCTCATCAGCTTTCTGGAGGTATGCGACAGAAGGTTTTGATTGCTATGGCACTATGTTGTGATCCTGAGGTATTGATTGTTGATGAACCCACAACTGCACTAGACGCTGCTACTAGAGAAGAAATTATAGATCTACTCTATAAACTACAAAAACAAAAAAAAATCACTATGCTGCTCATATCTCATGATATGTATGTAATCAAAAGGTTAAGTACTAGGGCTTTAGTGATGTATAGCGGTAAGATTCTAGAGGAGGGATTTACAAAGGATGTTATGGAAAATCCTCTGCACACCTATACAAGGGGACTTCTCAACGCCTCGCTGGACATTAATCCTTACCAAGATCTGTGGGGTATACCGGGAGAAGATATAGAGGATAAAAAAGAAGGATGTGTCTTTTATCATAGATGTATACAAAAATCTGAGGGTTGTCAATTTACTGCCCCAACCTTAGAATATACTTCCTTAGAAAGAAGGGTAGCCTGCAATCGTGGGGGAATTATCACACTTTTAGAAGGGAAAAACATTAGTAAAAGCTATGTTTATAAAAATCAAGTGACAAATGCCTGTAAAAACTGTCATATTAAAATCCGTTCTGGAGAAATTGTGGCTTTGATCGGTCAATCTGGATCTGGAAAAACTACCTTAGCCTCCATCTTAAGTGGTTTGCTGAAGGAAGATGCTGGTGAAGTTTTTTTTGAAGGGAAGTTTGTAAAAGGAAATAATTTTACTAAAATAAAGAACGGAATACAGATGGTTTTTCAAGATCCTTTTTCAGCCACCAATGAAAGTTTTACTATAGAAGAAATCGTCCGAGAACCCTTGGATATTTTAAAGCTAGAAAAAAAAGAAGAGCGAAAGATAAAGGTAAAAAAAGTACTAGAGGAAGTACAATTACCTATATCAGAAAATTTTCTACAAAGACAGTGCAGTACTTTAAGCGGAGGACAACGACAACGACTAGCTATTGCTCGAAGCTTGATTATGGAACCTAAACTATTGATTGCTGATGAGATCAGCTCTATGTTGGACCCCTCCACCAAAGCCAATGTGTTAAGACTTCTAAAGGGTCTACAAAATACAAGGGGTTTTGCTATGCTTTATATTACCCATGATTTGATGCTGGCTAGAAAAATTGCAGATGAGGCTTATATTATGTGGCAAGGAGAGATTATTGAAAAAGGTAATGCTTTAAAAGTCTTTCACCGTCCAGAAAGTAGTTATGGAAAAGTCTTGATTGAAAAAGAATTACATAAAAATATAGACTCTTTGTAGATAGGACATAGAAAAAGTCCGATTCCTATTAAAGCATCCTCATAAGTAGGGTATACTATAGCACACCCTACTTATGAGATGTTTAAATTACTCAGCAATACTAGAACATAAGCACAACTAAAAGTTATAAAAAGTATCCAACTCTTCTGCACCGATATCGAAGTGAATATCATGAGGTGCTAATTTTTCTTTCATCATGAAATCTGGCAAACGATCATGTTCTTTTGTAAATCCAGCTTGAACATTAAAATCTCTTTCTACTTTTAATGTTCTTTGACCTAACATAAGGGCATCTTCTACACTGAAGTTCCAACCAAAGCGTGTATTTAACAATTCAACAATCGTTGGCATAGCATCTTCATTATCTAGAATAGCAAAGGCAATAAATAAGCAAAATCCTGTTGAATCTATCAGCGTGCTGGCTATTTGTAGGTTTCTAGAAAGATCCACCTGACCCTCACGTTTTAAAGGATCTACCACGCCCCCTACTTTTAGTATGTTGGCTGTAATACAATAACCAGCAGTATGATCAGCTCCCATCGGTGTGGTAGCATAGGTCACGCCTATTCCTTTGATACTTCTTGGATCGTATGCCGGCATATGTTGCCCTTTAACCGCTGCTATTTTTGTGACGCCAAAAGCCTGTCCAGTAAAGACCGAGCCTTGACCAATGATTCTTCCAAGGGGGCTGCCTTTGCCTACTTCTGCTAATGCTTCTAAAGCTTTTTTGCCGTCTCCCCAAGGAATAACCCCTGCCTCCATTAGAATCCCTAAAGTTCCTCCTGCTTCTATTGTATCCAATCCCAAATCATTGGCTAACCAGTTTAATTCACCAATGTCATCTAAACTGGAAATTTCACAATGAGCACCAAAAGCCCAAGCAGTTTCGTACTCTATTGGAGAAATTGTTTTTCCAGAAGGTAAGGGATATTCATTAGAGCAGCCTATAACACACCCTGGCATACATCTATGGGTGGCTGAACCGCCACGGGCTTCTGCTATCTCAGCTAGTTTTTCCCCGCCAATAGCATCAGCATGTTCAAATCTTCCCTGAGCAAAGTTTTTAGTAGGTAGTCCTCCTGCTTCGTTGATAATGTTCATCAGGATATTGGTTCCATATTTCGTTAATCCTTCTCCTGTTACAGGATGGTCTTGTAGCATTGTTGTTAAGCGCTTGGCAGCTTTTTTGAAGTTTTCCTCATCGTGGATTTGGGTAGAACGTTTCTTGCTTGTTTCTACTACAATAGCCTTTAATCCTTTTGATCCCATGACCGCACCTAGTCCACCACGAGCTGCAAAACGACTAGCATTTCCTTCTGCGTCAGAAGTAGCAATACCAGCATTTGTCATCAGCATTTCTCCTGATGGGCCAATACAGCAGACAGCCGCTTTTTCACCATACTTCTGTCTTAAAACATCTGTAGTCTCGTAACAACCTTTTCCCTTCAGCTCAGGGCAAGTTTGTAATTTTACACCTTCATCATTTACAATTAAAACATGTAGGTCTACCTCCAAAGGTAATCCCTCTATAACGATTGCTCGGATACCTAAATTGGCCATCTTTTGACCGACTACCCCTCCAGCATTTGCTTCCTTAATTCCTTTTGTCAAAGGACTTTTACCCCCAACAGAAAGCCTGCCAGAAGAAGGCGCCATCGTTCCTGTTAGTAAGCCTGGAGAGAATATCAGCTTGTTTTCTTCTCCTAAGGGATTACAAGTAGGTCTTACCTCTTCATATACAATTTGAGAGGTAAGACCCCTGCCCCCTAGGTGAGTAAATCTTTCGTCAAGGTCCTTGACGGTGATCTCTTTTGTTCCCATATTTACTCGAATAATTTTATCTGCCATGACTACACCACCTATCTTTACTTTAATCTCCTTTATTTTTTGTAAATATTAGAAATATATGTATCTTATTCTTTTATAATTATGTTGGATAATTTTACAAAAAGTGAAATAAATGGAATAAACACAATTGTAGAAAAAATGTTAAATAAGCTGTGGGCATGGGCAATCTGTCTAGCGGCATTAGTAGGAGCAGTGGTCTGAGAAATACCACATAAAACCCCCATAAAAGGGAAAAAAATTAAAACCCCTAGAAGATTAAAAAGAAGATGAATAAAGGCGGCTCGTTTTCCTATAACAGTGAGATGAATGCTGGATAGTAGTGTAGTAACACAGGTACCGATATTTTGTCCAAGTAAGATAGCAACAGCAGCCGATAAAGAAATAAGCTTATTAGCAGCCAAAGACTGCAATATAGCTACACCAGTACTGCTGCTTTGAATAATAGCTGTTGTACAAAAACCCATAATTATACCTAAAATTGGACGTTGACCAAATGTTATAAGAATCTCTTGAAATCTTGTAAGCTGTTGAAGAGGATGAAGACCTTTACTTAGCAAGTCTATTCCTATAAAAATAAGACTAAAACCCAGGAGCGTTTCTCCCATAAAGCGTAATTTTTTGTTGGTTTTATGAAAAGAGAGAAGTAAACCTATTAATAGAGGCAAAAAAATGTACTTGCTTGGTTGAAAAGCAATAAGTTGTGCAGTAACAGTAGTACCGATATTTGCCCCCATAATAATAGAGGTAGCCTGATAAAGGGTCAGCAACTGAGCCTCTACCAATCCCACCACAATAATGGTGGTGCCACTGCTGGACTGCAAGAGGGCTGTGACAATCATACCGATTAAGATACCTAGAATAGGATGAAGTCCTAAACCTGTGATCATGTGCTTTAATCGGCTAGAAGTAACTTGACGTAGACCCTCTGTTAAAAACTTCATTCCTAGTAAAAACAAACCTAAACCAGTAGAAACACCTGATAAAACCATAAACAAGCAAATCACCCCCACTTTAAATACCTTTTTAAAAAGTATATAAAACTGGAGGCTTTTTAGAAGATAAAAGATAGTTTTTCAATAAAACTTTTTACTATACTGTTATAACCCTTCCAATACGCTGATTTAGCTTTATAGCCAACGGTGTAGCAATAAGCACCTTAAGTAAATCACCAGGAATAAATAATAAAGCGCCTACCTGAAAGGCTTGGGCAAGTCCCATGCCAGTAACAATACTTAACCATGTTATACCAAAAGCATAAATAACAATGATCCCCCCTAGAATATTAACTACACCTAAACGCAGCCAATGGGTACCACTTCCTCGCAGATGTGCGATTACTGCAATAGCGATGGGGTAGCTGATAATATAGCCACCACTGCTTCCTACTAAAACACTGATTCCTGCTCTGCCGCCAGCAAAGACAGGAGCCCCTATAGCACCTAAAAGAATATAGACAATGCCACTCAAAAAACCTTGCTTTATTGTTAAAACGCTGCCTGCCAGCATCACTACTAGGGTTTGAGCTGTGATAGGCACCTCAGAAAAAGGTGTAGGAATAGAAATATAGCTAGATATACCGATTAAAGCTGAAAAAATAGCAACATAAGTAAGATCCTTCACTGTAATTTTTTGTTTTGACATAAAAACCCTCCTAAAGATAAATTTTGTTATTATAGAAGAAATATAAAATTATTATAATCACTCAAAGAAGAAAAGTCAACCATAAAATTTAAAAAGGTTAACTAAAAACCATAATATTTCAGCATAAATGTATTTATAAAGAATAAACTTTAATAGAATACTTTGTCATAGGGGGATTAGTATGAAGATATATATTTTTAAGAAAAAAACTGTAGCTGTCATCTTAATAGGTATATTGATTTTGCTAGGAGTTTTTGGTATCATTACTAGTTTTTTCGGGGGAGCGGTGGGGGCGATAGGAACAGTATTTTCACCCCAAAAGAAGTTACCCATCTATAGCGTAGAGACAGAAGAGAAAAAAATTGCTATTAGTTTTGATGCTGCTTGGGGAGACGAATTTACAGATGATATTTTAGATACATTAGATAAATATAATGTAAAAACTACTTTTTTCTTGGTGGGATTTTGGGTAGATAAGTACCCGGATATGGTAAAACAAATTCATGAAAGAGGGCATGAAGTAGGAAACCATTCTTCTACACATCCACATATGTCTAAATTATCAAAGGAACAAATTGTAAAAGAATTAAAGACCACAGGGGACAAAATAGAAGCGATTACTGGTGTAACACCGACTGTTTTTAGACCGCCCTTTGGAGACTATAATGATTTACTAATAGAGACAGCGGCAGAGGTAGGCTATCATACGATCCAGTGGGATGTTGATTCTTTAGACTGGAAAGAAATGGGGGTCAATCCTGTTGTAGATCGAGTAACTAGAAATGTTAAGAAGGGTTCCATAGTATTATTTCATAACAATGCAAAATACGTAGCAGAGTACTTACCCTTGGTATTGGAAAAATTACAAGAACAGGGCTATACTATTGTTCCTATATCAGATTTAATTATAAAGGATAACTATATCATGGATTCTACTGGAAGACAAAAGAGAGTAAACTAGAAACTATTGTCTAATACATAATTTGCTCATCAAATACAAAATATATGACTATACATTTTGTAATAAATGAATTACAGTTGAAAAAGCACCTTTTAGGTGCATTTTGACTATACTATTTAAGTATGTAATCATTAGCGTTAACTTAAGCCATTATTTATCATCCTGAGGGGAGTCGAGGGATCTTAGTATTAGCAAAATTCTTCGTTACTCCAAGATCCTCGCTATGCTCAGGATGACAGTTCGAGAGAATTTTGGTAAGAATTGTATTAAGTTAATGCCTATGAGTATGTAATTTATTTATTTTAGCTCGTGATAACTTAAACAAGTGCAATAGAGGAGATGAGCAAATGATTATTGACAACATTGAGGTGAAGGGTGTTACTTGTGATTCACGAAAAGTAAAAAAAGGATATGCATTTGTAGCCATAAAAGGAGAGACGAGAGATGGTAATGATTTTATTGAAGAAGCAGTAAAAAAAGGAGCCTCCATTATTTTTACAGAAAAAAATATTCGTATAAAAAATATAGTGGTAAAACAAGTTGAAAATGCAAGAAAGACCTTAGGTGATTTGTGTAATAATTTTTATGACTATCCCACTGAAAAATTAAAAGTTATCGGGGTAACCGGAACAAATGGTAAGACGACTACAACCCACTTAATTTATCAGATGTTAAAGGAACATGGTATTGCAGTTGGTTTAATAGGAACGCTAGATATAAGAATTAAAGAGAAGCAGTATAAAACAAAGCTGACAACCCCAGATGCAGAAGTGACCTATGCTTATCTTCATAAGATGGTGAAGGAAAAAGTGGAAGTTGTAGTAATGGAAGTCTCCTCTCATGGCTTAAAGAATGAAAGGGTACAGGGGATCAAATTCGATATTGCGGTACACACCAATATCGAAAGAGATCACTTGAATTTTCATAAAACACTGGAGGACTATATTCTTTCTAAGAAAAAGTTATTTGATCAATTGCCACAGGGAAAATTTGCTGTTATTAATCTTGATGATGATCACGCTTTGAAACTCCTAAACAATAATAGTCATGTTCTTGTAGCTACCTATGGCTTCAATGCTAAAGCTAGTATTACTGCCTCCACTATTGATACGGACTTCAGTACATCTTTTAATTACTGCTTACAGAGGGGATTAACCACTTTGTCGGGTGTAGAAATTGAACCATTTGAACATCCGATTACAATTAACTTGTTAGGAAAACATAATATTTATAATACATTGGCTGCGGTAACTTGCGGCCTTTTGTTGGACATCCCTATAAGTCACATGGCAAAGGCTTTAAGAAAGGTTACTTCTATACCTAGAAGAATGGAGGTAATTTATCGAGGAGAATACACAGTCATTGATGATTTTTGTCACAATCCTGCCAGTTATGAGACGGTATTTGAAAGTGTTCAGAGTATGCAGTATAAAAATTTACATATTATTAATGCCATTAGGGGTAATAGAGGTTTAGAGATCAATTATGAAATTGCAGAAGTGATAAAACAATGGCATGCTATTTTAAAAATCAAAAGTATGATTATAACCTCCAGTAGTGATTATACAAAACATTTAGATGTAGTGAGTAAAAAGGAAAGAGATATTTACATAGAAACTTTAAGTAGAGAAAATATTTCCTTCCAGTATGAAGATAAGCTTAGAGCTAGTGTAAAAAAAGCTTTATTCATGTTAGAGACAGGTGATATATTATTGTTACTAGGGGCACAAGGAATGGATTATGGTGCTGAAACTTTTACTAATATGATCCAGGCAAAAAACAGATGGGATGAGGTAGATGCTTTGATGAACCAACAAAGAGACATTATACCTAGACATTAAATTTACTTAAATATCATTAGCGTTAACTTAAGCTATAATTTATTATCCTGAGTGGAGCAAAGCGGAGTCGAAGGATCTTAGTGTTAGTAAAATTCTTCGTTACTCCAAGATCCTTCGCTACGCTCAAGATGACAGTTCGAGAGAATTTCGGTAATAATTGCACTAAGCTAATGCCTATGACTTAAATATAAAATTAAAGAAAATTTAGATAAAAACATTTTGATATAAGACATAATTTATCCTTTCTTCGAATAATAATGTTTATAGATTCGTCCAAAAATAAACATAAGAATAGAAGGGGGAGTTAGGCTTTATGTCAGAACATGTGATAAACAGTAATATGGTTACATTAGTAGGTAAAATTTTAGGAGAGAAAGAGTTTAGTCATGAAATTTATGGGGAAGGTTTTTATTTGTATACAATGGAGATTCCTCGTCTCAGTGACTCCTGCGACTATTTACCTTTAACTGTTTCGGAAAGGCTGTTGGTAGATGTAGATTTGAAGGCAGGTAGTATGATTAAAGTAGAAGGGCAGCTGAGGTCTTATAACAAGTTTGTAAGCGGAAATAATAAATTAATCTTAACAATATTTGCTAGAGATATTGTTATAACAGATAATGAAGAGGAAATAAAGAATCCAAACCAAATTTGCTTAGATGGATATATTTGCAAACAACCAATTTATAGGGAGACGCCCTTTGGTAGAGAAATCACAGACCTACTAGTGGCCGTTAACAGATCTTATAACAAGTCCGACTACATCCCCTGTATTGCTTGGGGAAGGAATGCTAGGTTTTCATCTAAACTAGAGGTAGGAGACCGTGTTAGAACTTGGGGGCGAATCCAAAGCAGGCAGTATCAGAAAAAGTTGCAGGATGGGGCGGTTTTGAACAAGGTTGCTTATGAAGTTTCTATCTCCAAAATGGAAAGAGTGGAGGAGGAATAAGGTGTAGCAAAAAAAGAAAAAGAATCATACTTTTTCTGTTGAGGTATATGTACCAGAGAAAGTATGATTCTTTTTCTGCTGTGGTATTATGTAGGATCTCTTTAGAATCTGTGCTAAAGGCAAAAGTAAAAAGATCAGTCGGAAGATATTGCAAGGGAGTGCATGACATCTGCAAATTTTTTATCTTCTTGACTAATATGATTTGCTAACCATTCTATTACCAAAAGTTTCAAAGCATCTAAAGTTTTTTCCTCCACTTTTTCTTGTTTTATTTCAGCTGCTAAGTTAAAAAACTCATTAAGGAAGTAAGTGTGTTGCTGACTATGTTTTTTAAAATCTTCATAGTTCATCTTCAACATAGCAGCCTCCTCATCACGAAAATGCTCTATAACGTAATTGGATAAAAAGTCAAAGGTTGTATGAAGGGTTTTTGTATCACTGTTGATATCTAAAGAAAGAATCTCACCAGTCTTTTCGAATATTCTTTTGTGCTGCTGGTCAACTGTCAAAATACCAGTAACTAATTCTTCTGTCCACCATAACATGGATGATAGCCTCCTTTTTAAAATAAAGTTTAAGTTTTCTTAACTATACCTATAAATATTATACTATAATCAAAAAAATATAGGAAGAAAAGAAATGGTTTTAAAGGTTTTAGATACATTGTGAATCTATTCTAAGGATTCTATCTATGCTATAATAGGATTGGAAACAGATACAGTGATGATTAAAACTGTATTATGTACTAATATTATAGTATTCAGATAAGGGAGGACAGATGAAGGACTATGTTTGTAAACTCAATAAAGACTGGCTGTAAAAAAGGAATAGAAACTACATGGATGTTAGCAAAGGTGATTATACCTGTATATTTTGTTGTAACTTTCCTACAACATACCCCTGTGATTCAGTGGATTGCGCATACCTTTAAACCATTAATGGCAATATTTAATTTGTCAGGTGAGGCAGCGGTTGTGCTGGTTTTAGGAAACTTTCTCAACCTATATGCTGCCATTGGTGCTATTAAGGCGATTTCTTTAGAACCTATGGAAATTACTATTATTGCAATAATGCTATCTTTTTCACACTCACTCTTAATAGAAACAGCTGTTACTAAAAAATTGGGTATTAGTGTAGGAAAAATTATTGCAATTAGAGTAGGCTTGGCAGTAGTTGCGGGAATTATCATGGGGAGGGTTGGTACAATACTATGGTAGAAATTTTAAAAGAAGCCTTCTTGGGCAGCATAAACTCAGTATATTCAATAGCAATTATTGTAATCCCTATTATGATTGTTTTACAACTGTTGCGGGATTATAAAATATTAGGAAGGATTATAAAACCTTTTGAATTTTTAGCTAGTATCTTCAAGATATCCAAAGAATCTATCCTCCCTTTATTAGTAGGTGTTATTTTCGGACTTTCTTATGGGGCAGGGGTGATTATTCAAACCTCTAAAGAAGGAAATGTTTCTAAGAGGGATTTGCTTTTGATTACAGTGTTTTTGGCATCCTGTCATGCTGTTTTTGAAGATACCTTGATTTTTGTAGCTGTAGGGGCTAATGGATGGCTTTTGCTAGGAACTAGGTTGCTAGCCGCTTTTATACTAACCTTTATTTTATCTAGGCGAATTTCATTGGAGGATATGCAGGTGCTAGAGAGACTTAAAGCAGAAGAAATATAAGATTTTAGATTTGTAAATGGATTATCTTACTTATAAGCTGAAGTATTCTTATATGTTTTTGAAGGGTTTTGAAATTGATACTGTTTTAGAAGGCTAATACTGGAGGAATAAGGAGGAAACCCATATAAGTAGCAAATGATTCTAAACCTCCCACATTTAATCCCATGAGATAGATGCTTAAGGGGGATGTAGATGGGTGAAGCGAGTATATGAAAATTGCAGCATAAGTAAATATATGGTAAACTCTTACAAAAGGACTGGAAAACCCCAGTCTTTTTTCAATAAAAAATAGGAGTTGGTTTTGTTTTGAGTAATTTAAACAGTGACGATGTGAAACGGATTGTAAGAGAGGAAAATGTACGCTTCATTAGATTACAGTTTACTGATGTTTTTGGTAAATTAAAAAATGTAGCTATTACGCCTAATCAATTAGATACTGCATTGAATAATGAAATTATGTTTGATGGCTCTTCTATTGATGGGTTTGTAAGAATAGAAGAGTCGGATATGTACTTAGCTCCAGACCCTTCAACATTCACCATATTTCCTTGGAAATCAAATGGTTACGGGAAGATAGCAAGAATGATTTGTGATGTTTATAATCCCGATGGAACACCATTTGAAGGCTGTCCTCGTAATGTTTTAAAGAAAAAAATTAGCCAATTAAAAGAACATGGTTTTGAATTTTATGTGGGTCCAGAGGTAGAGTTTTTTCTGTTTGAAGCTGACGAGAAAGGAAGACCTACTACAGAGGTGCAGGATCATGCTGGGTACTTTGACTTAGGTCCTACGGATCTAGGGGAAGAGGCAAGACGAGATATATGTCTTACTTTAGAAGAGATGGGCTTTGAGATTGAAGCTTCTCACCATGAAGTAGCTCCAGGACAACATGAAATTGACTTTAAGTACGATGATGCCCTTAAAACGGCTGACAACGTTTCGACATTTAAACTGGTAGTAAAAAGCATTGCGAAAAAACATGGATTACATGCTACCTTCATGCCTAAGCCAATTACTGGAAAACATGGAACCTGTATGCATCTTAATCAATCCCTTTATAAAAATGGGGAAAATGCTTTTTATTGTAGTGATGATTCACTAGGCTTAAGCCAAGAAGCCTATTATTATATAGGAGGACTTATAAAGCATGCTAGAGAGTTTGCTGCTATTACCAATGCCACAGTAAACTCATATAAACGATTCGTACCTGGGTTTGAAGCACCCACTGATATTGCTTGGGCCACTGCCAATAGAAGCCCTTTAATAAGAATTCCAGCAAAAAGAGGAGCAGCCACAAGAGTAGAACTAAGAAATCCAGACCCTACTGCAAATCATTATTTAGCCTTTGCTTCCGTACTAGCTGCTGGGCTTGAAGGAATAAAAAATAAAATTCAGCCGCCATCCTGCTGTAATGAAAATATTTATGATATTGACGATAAGGATAAAAAAAGTCGTGGTATACAGCAGTTTCCTGAGAGTTTAAAGGAGGCTGTAATAGAATTAGAAAAGAGCCAACTAATGAAGGAAACCTTAGGGTCTCATATACATGCAACCTATGTGGAGGCCAAAAAGAAGGAGTGGCTAGAATATAGCCAAGAAGTGCATCAATGGGAGATTGAAAAGTATTTAGCACAATATTAGATAATCACTGAGGTTAATTGAGTTTAAAATAAAAAAATGTTAAAACTTAACAAGCTAACAGTTTTAGCAAAGCAAGCAATTATTTACTACCTATATTAAAAGAGATTTTGCAGATAATAGTATATGTAAGCTCAGCTTATAATAAATATCTGGAGGGATCTCTAATGAACAACTTTACAGGAAATACTCCAAATCTAAAAAATACAAAAAATATTAAACAACAAGAAATTGAAAACGCTAAGCAAAGTATGAACAATATGCAAAATACAACACAGGGAACAACAGGAAATACAATGACAAGTAACATTCCAAATCTAGAAAACTCTACTTCTGTTGGGCAGCAAGAAATACAGAAGGCAAAGCAGAAATCTAAACAAAGTGGAAGTAAAAACTCAAGAAGTAACAACTTAATGTAATAAAGAAAAGTTCCTAAGGATTTTAGAATCCTTAGGAACTTTTGTTTTGGTATATTAGGCTACATCAGGAGTCAATTCACTAAATTGTGCTTTATATAGCTTTGTATAGACGCCATTCTGTGCTAATAAATTTTCGTGATCTCCTTCTTCTACGATTCCTTCTTCTGTCAACACCATAATTCTATCTGCCTCTCTGATGGTAGTTAAACGATGGGCTATAATTAATGTTGTTCTGTTTTCTGATAAGTGATGCAAAGATGCCTGAATCACCTTCTCTGTTTCGTTATCTAAGGCAGATGTAGCTTCATCTAAGATAAGGATAGGAGGATTCTTCAAAAAGATTCTAGCAATAGATAGTCTTTGTTTTTGTCCTCCAGACAATTTGACACCTCTTTCTCCGATATAAGTGTCATAGCCGTTTTCTAAGTTCATAATAAATTCATGGGCATTTGCTTTTTTAGCGGCTGCTATAATCTCTTCATCTGTAGCGGTGATTTTACCATAAGCAATATTTTCCTTTATTGTACCTGAAAACAGGAAAACATCTTGTTGCACAATACCGATATTTTGACGTAAAGATTTTTGTGTAACTTTTTGAATATTCTTATCATCAATTTCGATAATACCGTTATCCACTTCATAAAACCTAGGAATAAGACTGCAAAGGGTTGTTTTTCCGCCGCCTGAGGGTCCTACAATAGCTACTGTTTCCCCAGGCTGAATAGTAAAGCTAATATTCTCTAGGACACTAGCTTTATTATTATAACTAAAGGTGACATTTTTAAAAGTAATTCTTCCTTTGACCTGATCTATATCTTCTGCATTAGGCATATCAACAATTTCTGGTTGCAACTGCAGTGTTTCATAAAAACGATGAAAGCCTGCCATCCCCTTTTGGTAGTTTTCTACTAAAATAGTAAGTTTTCGCATAGGCTGTAAAAACATAGATACATATAATAAAAAGCCTATCAGTTCTCCGGTAGTCATGCTCCCTTGATAGATAAATATTCCACCAAAGATTAAAACGACTAAATGAATAAAGTTAGCAAAAAAAGTAACACCAGCAAAGAATTCAGCCATGACCTTGTAACCTACTTCTTTGGACTCTTTGAAATTTTTATTACCTATTGCAAACTTTTCTTCTTCATAAACTTCATTTGTAAATGACTTTACTACCCGAACACCTGCAACGCTATCTTCTACTTGGGCATTGATATCTGCTAGTTTTAATCTCATGTTTCTAAAGGCATGCTGCATTGTTTTATTCTTAGAAATTGCAAAGATCAAAACAATAGGGATAATTGAAAAAGTGATCAGTGTCAAAGGAACATGAATAAATATCATAATGAAAAAAGATCCTACTAGAGTGACTGTGGCTATAAAAAGGTCCTCTGGCCCATGATGGGCTAATTCAGATATTTCATTTAGATCATTCACTAATCTAGACATAATATGACCTGTTTTTGTATTGTCGAAGTAATTAAAGGGAAGCTTGTGCAAATGATGGAACAAATCTCTACGCATATCCTTTTCCATCCTTACCCCCAATACATGTCCCCAATAATCAACAGTATATTGTAAGATACTCCTGAAGACATACAATACCAGCATTCCAATTCCTACCCATAAAATGGTTTGTAGGTTTCTGCTGGGAAGCACATCATCAATCATTTTACCTACAACAAAAGGAAATACTAAATCCATACCCGCCATCACAAAGGCACAACTAAAGTCCATGATAAAAAGAGGTAAGTGAGGCTTGTAATACTGTATAAATTTCTTTAACATAACACATCATCATCCTTTTATATCATTATTAAAATAAGTAAGATTCTCTAATATTATAACATAAATTTTAAGGTTTTACCTATAGGATCCACTTGCAATACCCTATAGATATTATTGATATAACACGAATCGAGGTGTTTTTAAGAGGAATATAAAAAAATGCTAAGCAGTATCAATTTTTTTTTCTGTTCATAAGATACTACCATAAAGCTAAAGTGTCTAAAAAGACGCTTTAAAATTTAGGGGGTAAAAAAGATGAAGGAAAGAATTAGCAGTTATAGCATAGAAAAGTTAGTTGATCAGTTTAGAAATGTCCCATTTGTTCATAATGGACGTTCCGTTGAAAAGGGTGTTGACTGCTTAGGACTTGTGATTCTCTTCTATAAAGAATTTGGTATAAATCTGCCCAGTGATGATGGAGTGACCATAGAAAAAGACTGGTATAGAAAAGACCCTGAGAGACTTATACGAGGAATCAAAGGTTTAGGGGGAATAAACATTGAGGTTGACCAGCTGCAACCACTGGACTTAGTTTACTTTGCCATCAACCGTCATATTATAACCCATACGGGCATTATGATAAATAATAAGGAGTTTCTGCATACCCGTCCAATTATAGGGGTTTCAAAAGATCCTTTGGAAGGGAAGTGGAAAAGACGGTTTAAAGGAGCACTGAGGCTCCTACAATAAAAAAAGTAATAAAAAAATGCAACCCCTAGTTCTTTCTAGAAATCACATTTTTACAAAATATAATGGAGCTGATGATGGGACTTGAACCCACGAACCTCTTCCTTACCAAGGAAGTGCTCTACCTGCTGAGCTACATCAGCGTATAAAGTTTTTAGGACATTTATTAAAGCCACGAACTACATTATATAGGATATTTTTAAAAATGTAAAGGGGTATTTCAAAAAAAACAGAAAAAAAGTAGAAGGGTGAATTGACATAGTAAATGCAACCTTGGGGAATTAAAGTAGAATTTTGTTTTAATGAGAAACGATATTTAAAAATCGATTCTAATGTGGAAGGACTTATGTATTAGAAGGAAAATAACAATAAATTTTAAAAAAAATTTTATTAAATTAATAGAAAACAACAAGCATGTAATTGAAAATTTTATTTCATATGAAATATTTAATTGAATATATTGCATCATTTTAAAGAATAATTAAAATATTATAAAAAAATAATGGATATAAAAATGCATCATACCCCAGTATGTTAGTATATTCAAGGATATATTTATGAAAAATTCAATGCATTAACTATTAAAGTCAAATTTATGAATTGTATATAATATACAATTCATAAATTTGATTTTTCATTTACCGTTAAGGAAATAACAAAAAAAGCTAGCGAAATTGCAAAAACTATGCTATAATAATTACAAGAAAAGAAACGTTTTCAAACAAAAAGGGATATTATATTTCAAGGTGAAAGGGGGGCATTCTGGCTTATAGGGAATGTAAAGATATTACTTAATGGTTTAAGATATAAAGGATTTATATTTTTTACAAGACCTATGTAGTTTAAAAGCCAGAGGATAAAAATGATAAGACAATTAATGGGGATTAATAGAGAACTTAAAAAGACAAAAAAGAAGATGATGTACTTTATTCTAGAAGACAAACAAACAGGGGCTATATGGACAGATACAAGATGCTTCAACGAGATGGCGTCTACCTACAATCCTACTGGTTGGACCTATGAAGACGTCAAGGGATCAGATGGTCGTATTTTATTTGAAACTATATCAAAGTCAGAGTTTAGTGAGAAATTAAAGGCGTTAACTCAGTTGCCTCTTGGACGCAATCTTAAAGAAGAAGTTAAAAGTGCACTGGAAACGGTAGCTAAAGCAAAAAATAAAACACTTGTAGATATAACTACAGAAGCGTTAGAAGAATATATTGAAAAAAACCAACATTAATAAACTGGTTGTAGCAAGGTTAGAAAAAGTTAAAATTTGCTTATTATAAACCCAAAAAGCAAATACTACTTCGATTGAAATGTCGAAGTAGTATTTGCTTTTTTGCAGTTTATAAACTTTGACAATCGCTGAAACTACTAGAAATAGAATTTTTTTTCTATGCTATAGATTTGTTGAATAAATATATATAGATTGTACATTAGCGTTAACTTAAACCATAATTTGTTATCTTGAGGGGAGCAAAGCTGAGTAGAAGGACTTTACGTATTAGCAAAATTCTTCGTTATTCTTCGTTATTGAAAGCTCCTTCACTACGTTCAGTATGACGGTTCAAGAGAATTTTGGTAATAATTGTGTTAAATTAACTATTATGATATATTGTATAATTGTTTGGGGTATAACTTATATAGTGAATACTATCTTCAAATTTTACTGTGGAATGTAAAATTTTATCTGAAAATTCACAAATCAAGCCTCTGGCTGTTTATCTAAACTTTGGGAAGTATATTCTAACTGGTTTTGTAATACTAGAGTATAGAACAATGTATTATTAAATAGATAAGGAATGATTCTATGGGAAAATATGAATATGTAATCCTGTTTTTTATTTATGGTTTAGCTTTTTTCTCGATGGGAATATCAGCTCTTCAGCAAAAGGGTGTGAAAATCAGTAATTTTCAATTATTAAAATCAATTAAATATTTAGGTATTTTTGGCGTGATTCATGGGATAACTGAGTGGGTAATTATGTTAAGGATTACTAGTGTGTATGTTGAATGGGATTTTGCATTGTTTTTGGTACAGATATTTTTGAACGCTTTTTCTTTTATGTTTTTGCTTATTTTTGGTTTGAGACTACTTCAGGGTACACATGACAGAAAAAGGAGCAGTTATATTCCTGTTTGTTTATTTCTGTTGTGGGCAACGGCAGTAATATATTCCGTTGTTTTTCATGATAACTATGAGTTCTGGTTTTCTTTTTATAGTGCTTTGAGTAGATATTTTCTTGGATTTCCAGCCACGGTAATTACCGCCTGTGCCCTTTTAAAAGAATCTAAAACGATGAGTCTATTAAAATTAAATAAAATAGCTTTAAATTATAAAGCAATGGCTTTTTTCTTTATAATTTATGGCATTTTGGCTGGAGTATTAGTAGGGGAAAAAAACTTTTTTCCAGCCAATATTATTAATAAGGAGCTATTTCAATATATCTTTGGATTTCCTGTTGAACTAGGAAGAGGAATTGCGGCGGTAGTTATTACAGTGCTATTTATACAGGCAATTGATATTTTTAGATGGGAAGCAAATGAAAAGATTACGCAGCTTACTAAAATGCAGCTTATTAGTAATGAAAGAAAGAAGTTAGCCAGGGAGATTCATGATGGAATAATACAGAATCTTTTTGCCACAGGTCTTCAGGTGGAAAATTTACTGGGAAAAGAAAAGGATTCACAACATCGAAACAATTTAAAAGAAATTAAGTCTAATCTTAATGATGTGATCAGCCAGATTCGTGATTTTATGTCTAAAATGGTAACAAAGAGAATCGAAATAGAAGATTTAAAAGCAAGTTTATTAGAATTGATTCAGCAGTTCGAAAAAATCAGCGATCTAGATATTACTTTTGAGTACAATATTCCCCCAGTCGTGTTAGGATATCTTTCTCCTGACAAATCCACCAATGTTTATTATATAGTACAAGAGGCTCTTTACAACGTATGTAAGCATGCAGATGCTACGAAGGTAAAAGTTAAGTTGACATCAGATTTAAATGTAGTTGTAGTTTCGGTGGAGGATAATGGGAAAGGATTTAAAGAAGATATGGTTTATAGCGAAAAAAGCTACGGTATTATATCTATGAAGGAGAGGGCAGAATTGATTCAAGGTAGCATAGCTATTGAAAACACTAGTAAAGGTGTTAAAATTTTGTTAATCGCACCTTGGGAGGAGGAGACTAGTGAAAAAAAAGATTAGTATATTGCTAGTAGACGATCACTCTATTGTTCGTTGGGGTATTCGGTCTCTTATAGAAGAAAATCAACGACTAGTGGTTTGTGGCGAAGCAGAAACCCTTACTGAAGCTATTGAACTAGTAGAAGAGCTTTTACCAGATGTGGTGTTGCTGGATGTAAGACTACCAGACGGGGATGGTGTGATTGGATGTAAACGTATCAAAACATTGGCACCGAAGTCTAAAGTGCTAATGCTAACTGCTTATGCAGAAGATCAGATTGTTATAGAGGCCATCAAAGCTGGTGCAGATGGGTACATACTAAAAAATATTGAAAGCAAGAAAATTATGCAGGCTATTTTTGATGTTTATGAAGGAACTGGATTTTTAGATCCCTGTTTGACAGAAAGTGTGTTAAATCAGATAAAAAGTAGTAAGGGCAAAAGTAATCTGCAGCTAACTCTGAGGGAGGAAGAGATTTTAGATCTGCTCTGTGTAGGGAAAAGTAACAAAGAAATTGCCAGCGCCCTAGAGATCTCTGAAAAAACTGTTAGAAATTATGTTAGTAAAATTATGGATAAAATCAATGTCACAAATCGTACCGAAGCTGCTTTGTTTTGGTCGAGACTTAAGTCCCGTGGAGGTTGAAAACCTTGCATTGGGGCTTTTTTAGTTGATTTTTTGCAGCAGTAAGCATATTGGCAAATTATTAGCGTTAACTTAAGCCATAATTTGCCACTCTGAGTGGAGCAAAGCGGAGTCGAAGGATCTTAGTGTTAGTAAAATCACAGTTCGAGAGAATTTTAGTAATAATTGTATTGAGTTAACGCCTATGGTTGGTAAATTAAATACTAGATTTTATTTTACTATATTTTCGTTTTTAGACTGATTGTAGTAAAAATAAAAGTTAGAGATCATAAAAAAAGTAGCAAAGAATTCAATTTTTAGGGACATATGTCCCTAATGACGGGACATTTTACATATTTTCATTATTTTTATTTGTGATATTCTTTTAGTAAGTACTTAATAAAAAAGTTATTAATTTAACAATTTTTAAGGAGGAATAAAAATGTATAAAAATAAGACTTTGTTAACGCTAGGCATATTAATCCTTTCATTTGCTTTACTCGTTGGATGTGCTAAGCCGCCAGTGCAAGCTGACGATCCAGCGCCACAGGCACCGGAAGTTAGTGATATTGAAACAGATGTATTAGTTATCGGTGGTGGAGGTGCTGGTCTTGTATCTGCTATTACAGCAGCTGAAAACGGTGCCAAAGTTGTCCTAGTAGAAAAAATGCCAATGGTAGGCGGAAACACTATGATTTCTGCAACTGGGTTTACAGCTTCTGATACAGCTTTACACGAAGAGGCAGGAGTTCCTTTTACTGTGGAAGATCATATCAATAGAACCATGGATATGGGAAAAGATATACCTGACGAAGAGTTAGTGCGACTTTTGGCTGAAGAAAGTAATGCAGTTTATGAGTGGTTAACCTCGCTAGGATTAAGCTATAAGCTTAATGAAGATGAACCTTGGTGGATTATCCCTACTGAAGGACATTATGGGGCTCAGCTAGTTGCAGCCTTCCAAAATGAAGCTGCAAAGCATAGTGATTTAGAAATCAGATTAAATAATAAAGCTACTGAGTTAGTCGTAGAAGATGGTAACGTTGTAGGAGCTAAAGTTGAAGATAAAGATGGAAACGTTTATACAATCAAAGCAAATGCTGTAGTATTAGCAACAGGTGGTTTTGGTAATGCACCAGATCTAATAGGGGAATACAATCCTAAATTTGCAGGTGCTCATAATGTAATGAGTACAGCAGGCCCTACTGGAGATGGATTTAGAATGGCAACTGCCGTTGGTGCAGCAACAAGAGATATGGAATACCATCAAATGAGACCGTTAGCAACACCTGGATACTGGATTAGAGAGTCTGTTATTAGTCAAGAAGGATTAGGCGGCGTTTTAGTAAATAAAGATGGTGAGAGATTTGCAAATGAGACTTTAAGACCATTGGATTTAGTACCAGAAGTACTTGCTCAAAAAGATAGTGTAGCTTATGTAATCTTTGATGCGGATGTATATGCAACCAATAATGGTAAAGCTGCAGTGGAAAGAGGCGGTATGATAGAAGCAGATACAATCGAAGAGTTAGCTGAAAAGCTTGGTTTAGATGCTGAGGTTGTAGCAGCTACAGTAGCAGCATACAATGAAGGTCAAGATGAGTTTGACAGAGAAACAATGGGTAAAGTGACAACTGCTCCATTCTACGGAGTAGAGGTAGCACCATCTTCTCACTACACCATGGGAGGATTAGTCTTCAACAGAAATGCTGAAATCCTTGATGAAGCGGGTAACCCAATTCTTGGTTTATATGGTGCAGGGGAAATTCTAGGAGGATTATACGGTCCTGGTCGTTTAGCTGGAAATAACACATTAGATGATGTTGTGTTTGGTAAAATTGCTGGAAAAAATGCAGCTAACCTAAAGTAATATAGCTATCGATTAAAAATCTTGATTCATCAATACCCTTCAGAATAGATATGGCGGTTAGACGGTCATATCTGTTCTAAGGAGTTGAAGAGAAGCAACCTTAGAAATGTAAGTTTTAGTGTCTTATGATTAAGCAAGAGACAGATAGGAGGAAAAAATGAAGAAACTATCTATTTTATTTATTATAGTGATGTTATTTGCTTTGGTTGGATGTAGCAGTTCCCCCGCTGCTACTGAAACTGAAAGCAACTGGAAGGATGGAAGTTATGTAGGTACTGGAAAAGGCTATCAGTCTGATATTGAGGTAGAAGTAGTGATAGAAGGTGGAAAAATCGCAAAAGTTGAAATTGTTTCTGCTGGCGATACCCCAGGTATTTCTGACGCTGCCATCGATGCGATTCCAGAGGCTGTATTGGAAGCTCAATCTTCAGAAGTAGATGTAGTTAGTAATGCAACGAGAACAAGTGAAGGTATTATTCAAGCGGTAGAAGCGGCTTTGAAAAATGCTGAAAAATAAAAAACAAACTGGTTTAGCTTTGCTAAAACCAGTTTGTTTTTCTGTGTATTTAAGATGTTCACTTCTGTACTAGGAAATAAGCACTACACCCTCGAAATGAATGGAGTCTCGCTTTATTTATATAGCTCCATAAAGGTAGGAGCGACTTTACAAGGTGTAACTTCAATTTTCTGCCATACATTTCCTACCACATAGGGCTCTATCTTTAAATATGCATCAAGCTCTTCTCTTGAGGGAAAATCCACTACAAGGAATGAACCAATCATTTTCTCGTTTTCATCAAGCAAAGCAGCACCATATAGATGTTTCTTTTCGTCAGCCATGTTTTTAACAAGTGCCAAATGTTCCTCCCGGACAGCCATTCTTCTTTCAAGAGCCTTTTCGTCACTTCCATCATATCCTGTAATTAAAAATTGCATAAAAATTCCTCCTTAAATATCTATAAACTTCTTTGGTTTGTGATTTACATATAGTATTTCCACAAATAAAGATAATTTCCTCTATAATTTTGTGCAGGTTTTAGTAAAAGAGAATTGAATGATCTGACTTTATATCAGTACTTTAGCGAATATAACAGCAACTTATCGAATTTTTATTTAAACTAGCATCTTAGTATGTTATTTTTATATAGATATACGTCTATGAATTTTAATATAATAAGCGCTACATTTTTTAGTCAAGGGGAAACAGTAGACCGTGTATGTTAAATTCAAGTTTAAAGCTTTATACCTATATCAAGTCAATATAATATTTAATACTGAGGTGATAGACATGGGAAAGATTTTAATTGTTGAAGACGATCCTATCATCAGTAAAGGATTAGCAGAACTTGCTCAATCGATTCATTCTGAATTGGAGCTGATTATTACGGAATATGCTGAGGAAGCACTAAACTGCGCAAAAAAAGATGTTATTGATGCATTTTTTCTAGATATTCAATTAAAGGACTACTCAGGATTGTTGTTAGGAAAAAAAATCAGGGAAATAGATGCCTACAAGCTAACACCCATCGTATTTATTACAGCTATTCCTACCAGAGAGTTATTAGCCTATAAAGAGATTCATTGTTATGATTATATTGTTAAACCATTTACTGAAGAAGAGGTGACAAAAGTCTTTCAGACAATCATCCGCCATGGTATTAATAAAAAAGAAGAAAAAAAACCAATGCTTAAATTAAAACAGAAGGTCTATTCCTATCTTATTAAACAAGAAGAAATTATCTATATTGAATCAATAAGCAGAAAACTATTGATTGTGACGGTGAAAGAAAAGTTTATTGTTTCTACTTATACATTAAATCAGATATTGGATAAGTTAACAGAGGATTTTTTGCAATGTCATAAAGGATATATTGTTAATATCAACTATGTTAAAAAAATTGATAAGTTAAATAATCTTATCCAGTTAAAAGAAACAGATTTCCGTATTCCTATAGGCAGAAAATATAAGGAGATTCTAGTAGGTAAATGCATATGACACTATTTCAACTAATGATCATGTCCACCTTTGATCTTGTAGGATATATTACTATCTCAAAAAAATTATTGAAAAATAGAAATGGGAACAAATGGTTCTATGGACTATGTATTTTGGTCTTTTCCTTTATAGGTGCTTCATTTACAAGATACATACCACAAGAATATAGTATGTTTATTAACGCAGCTCTAGTTATCTATATGTTTCGTTTGCTTTATAAAAGAAGAGTTAGTGAGACGATATATCTATATATATTAAGTGTAATTATCATATTATGTGTACAATTAAGTGTCATAATATTATTGGAAACTTTAAGTAATGGTATAGAATATATTTTTTTTCATGGAATCATTGCACAGAGTATAGCAATATTGCTGGTGATGATAGTAAGTGTATCTTTACCGATTCATCTGATGTTTCAATTTATTATTAAAAATAATAAAGTCTTTAAGTTGTTGATATTCAATTTATTTGTTTTATTGATTACTATACTATTTTATTGGCATGTTGACATCAGTAGTATGATAAAAAATATCATAAGCCTTACTTTTTTTTCTACTGGAGCTATTTTTGTAAATTTTATTTTATTAAAAAACGGACTGAAAAATCAATACGAAGAGCAGCAACTACAGGTGTATGAAAAATATTTACCTGTTATTGATGAATTAATCAAAGAATTGAGGGCAAGACAACATGAATTTGATAACCATATCCAGGCATTAAAAATGATAACCGTTACAAGCACAAATTATGAAGACATTATGCACTCCATGAAAAAATATACACATGAACTTGAAATAAAAAATGATTTAGGTGATCTAATTAAGCTTAACAACAAAGTGCTGGCAGGTTTTCTATATAACAAGAGAAAACTTGCGAAAAAGCTAGGTGTTGATTTTGAGATCATAATTGAGGATTATGCTTTCATAGCAAAACTAAAAAATTTTGAATTAGTGGAGGTCGTCGGTAATCTAATAAATAATGCCTTTGAAACAGGAATAGATAACAATGTCGTTAAACTAATATTATCAAAAGAAAAAGATATGTATGTTATTGAAATCAGAAATAAACATCCATATCTAAATAGAGACAAAATAAATACTATCTTTAAGAAAGGATTTTCAACGAAGCCTTACATTGACAGAGGTTATGGTTTATATAATCTGAAAAAAATTGTGAATAGATATAATGGGGAAATAGAAGTGTTAAATGAAGAATATGATGGTGAAAACTATCTTGTATTTAGAGTGCTAGTCAATTGAAGGACCAGCTGGTTCTTTTAAACAATCAGGACAATTTGGTTCTCCCCAAAAAGAAAAACAAGCTACCTTTGAAATAAACAAGGGTGCAATAAAAATCAATAAATTACATAGGATACCTGTTAATCTTTTGAAGCTTATCTTTTCTGCTTTCATACATTAAACCCCCCTTTCTTAATAGCAATTGAATACATTGCAAAACTATAACCCATATGGAGTGAATGAAGTATGGGTTTTTATTTGTAAAAAAATACATAAAGAGATGAAAAACTATTATCATTGCACTTAAGAACTTAAATGTAGTGATTTTTTTACGAGAATAAGTGGGTCTAGCTTCTGAAGGAATAGGGGCTAGTAAAATAACTATCAATAGGGCAAAGATAAATAAGACCAAGGTAATAAAAAAATCAAGAAAAATAGAAAGTACTAAAAATATAGATAGATAAAAGAAAGCAGCACTAAATAAGATACAACCTATATATGTTTTAAAATGCAAGCCACCAGTAAAGGGACGAAGGGTAGATAAAGCCAAAAAGGAATAAATAAAATTCATTTGTTTGTCTAATAGAGTAAATACAAGAAATAAGACAATCAGTTTAGAAAAATCATTGATGATCACCTCTAATGTATATCTCAGTTTAATGCTGTCCATTTCACAAAGACTAAATTCAGTTTCAAAATATTTATGTATCCTACGAGTCACAATTCTAATCAAAACAATCACCCAAATTCAATAAGTATTATTTATGATATTAGCATGAAATTTTGATTTACAAATAGCAAATGGATAAACGACGTGTTTATCTGCGCAAACAACAGTTTTTCGAAAAATATGTTGTTTATATCAATAGGAGTGTCGTTTGTCCATTATCTATTGTCGGGTTAGAAATAGGATGGTAATATATCGGTGTGATAAGAAAAACAAAAGTAAATAATATATAATTAACCTATTTAGGCGAGTAAAAGGAGAAAAAATGAAAAAAGTTTATTATGTAGATAGTATTTTACTTATTCTATCTACTGTTTTATTTATTACATTCGTGGAAAACATTGATGATATTATCAATAGAGCAATATTCCTATTGTTTATAAGTGGTTGTATTTATGCAAATATAAAAATGAGTATTGTAATAAAATATCCTCCTAAACATAAATTAGCAGCAAAAGAAAAAACTGACGTTTTTCTACTGATTTTAGGGAAAATCTACTTTCTAATAATGATGATTCGGTTTGGTTACTATTTGAGTGATGGTAATGATTTATTTATATTGCTAGTGTTTATGTTTCACGGGTCGCTAATACTAGACTACACATATATTCATAATAACTATTTAATAACGATAAAAAGAAAACCCATTCATCTCCATGAAATTTTGGAATTCGAGATGGAAAAACAATTTCTTAACCAAAAATACTTGCATGCAAAAATAAAAGAAAAAGGGACAATTAGATTTTGCTTATCAGAATATGAATATGAAAATTTTAAGAATGCTATAGAAGATTTTTAAATTGAACAACTTATTAGAAATATTTTTAGATGATTTTACCTTGTTGCACTATTTATATTAAATAGTGTAGTTATCGAAGTGGTAATTTGATTTGAGAGGAAAAAATATGTTATTTAATATTGTACTTGTACCAATGGCGATATTTATGGTAACTATTATATCTGAAATTAAGAACAATTTAACAAAGTTTAATTTTGTTCCGAAAAAAATGATAGAAAAAGTTGAAGATTTGCTGAGTGAAGAAGATGTAATTAGCTACAATAAAAAATATATGCTTCCTATGTGCTATATACTTATGGGTATTATGATTACTATGTCTATAGCTACAATAATTTTTGAAAGGGATATATATCATATCTTCATTATGTTTGGGTTTTTCGGTTGGTTTCTTAACTTGGCTATATTCTGGATACTAGGAACAATTGATTTGAATAAAAAAATAAGATAATGCAAACTTCCATGAATGAAAGAATTGTTGAGTGAAAGTATATATTTAAAAACAATTGAGAAAATTGCATAAAAATTATGTTGTTTATGAATAAATATTTTCATATACGTACATTTAAAATAATTCTGCATTTTAAAACTTTCAAATTTTGCATGAATTTCAATCATATTTCAATCATATAGCTTTCTGTATTAATAATAAGATTTCATTAGTAATTTACTTTCAAAAGAATAAAATCATAGAAATGTGGGGTGGAAATATGAAAAAAAGCATATCGCAAAAAAAATATTGGGATTTATTTTAATACTATGTATAGCTATCGTATGGCTTTATATAACACTAGATTTAATGATTGATAGATGGGGAAGCTTGGCAATAGGTACATTTATTAGCTTTGCTATTATCTGATTTTTTGTTTTTATAGATTATATTTATAAATATAATATTAGAAAGTAACCTCTAGACAGTAAAATTAGATAAAAATCAGTCAATAGCAACTATAATCTATGGAGTTGAAGCAGTAAATAAAAAAAACAAGTACTAAATAAGAAAATAAAGGTGATCAAATGTTGAAAAAATACACTTGCATAAAACAACATGATACAACCGATTGTGGCGCAGCCTGTCTGGCCACCGTATCAAAGCAATATGGACTAAAAATCCCCATAACAAAAATCCGGGAAGTAGCAGGAACCGATAAAAACGGTACCAATGCCTATGGAGTAATCAAAGCAGCAGAAGAACTAGGTTTTAGTGCAAAAGGTGTCAAGGGAGACCAGGAAGCATTTTTCAGCGAAATTCCCCTTCCTGTCATTGCCCATGTTGTTATAGATAAAACCTTACTGCATTATGTAGTGATTCATAAAATTACAAAAAAACAAATTATTATCGCTGACCCAGCAAAAGGCATTGTAAAATACACACCAGAAGAATTCTTTCAAATTTGGACAGGCATTCTTATTCTTTTAGTACCCAGTCCACAATTTGAAAAAGGGGATACAACCAAAGGACTCTTTAAAAGATTTTTCGGTCTATTAAAGCCCCAAAAAGTTTTAGTAATGAATATATTCTTTGCATCCATCGTGTACACAATATTGGGTATATTGGGGGCCTTTTATTTTAAAATACTTATGGACGATATTTTAAAATATAACCTTATGAAAACACTCCATGTTATTACCGCAGGAGTAATTGTCCTTAACATCTTTAAAATATTATTAAACGCCTTTAGAAGCCATTTGCTCTTATATCTGAGCCAAAAAATAGACATTCCATTAATACTAGGTTACTATCAGCATGTTATTGATTTACCTATGAATTTTTTCGGTACAAGAAAAGTAGGAGAAATCATATCAAGATTTATGGATGCTTCTAAAATAAGAGAAGCCATTTCAGGAGCCACACTGACTATTATGATTGATACACTTATGGCAATTGCGGGAGGCGTTATTCTATATACCCAAAACACCTTTCTATTTGGTATTGCCGTCATCATGCTCATCTTTTATGGTACACTGGTGGCCGTATTCAACAAGCCTATCAAAGAAATCAACCAAAAAGAAATGGAAAACAATGCCCAGCTCACCTCCTATTTAGTAGAAAGCTTAAACGGTATAGAAACCATAAAAGCCTTCAATGCAGAAAGACAAGCCAAAACAGAAACCGAACTAAAATTTATAAAACTCCTTAAAACCATATTAAAGGGAGGTACTATCTATAATATACAAGGCTCCTTAACAAATGCCATTGCAACAATAGGCGGAATAGTGATTCTTTGGGCAGGGGCCTATAAAGTAATCCAGGGAGAACTGACGGTAGGACAGCTGTTGGTATTCAACTCACTGCTGGCATATTTTGTTGATCCAGTAAAAAATCTCATCAACCTTCAGCCCATGATGCAGACAGCGATAGTAGCCTCCGATAGACTAGGAGAAATACTTGACCTGGAATTAGAAAAAAGTGAAGACGAAGAAAAGAAAGTAAATCCAAACTCCCTAAAAGGAACTATACAATTTAAAAATATAGACTTTCGCTATGGCACAAGAGAACTAGTACTGAAAAATATCAACTTAACTATTCACCAAGGAGAAAAAATTGCATTCGTTGGAGAAAGCGGTTCTGGCAAAACAACATTGGTAAAGTTACTTATGAATTTTTATACCAACGAAAAAGGAGACATCCTTATTAACGAATATAATATCAAAGATATAAATATGGAAAAATTAAGAGAAAAAATAGCTTACATCTCACAGGATATCTTCATGTTTAGCGGCACCATAAAAGAAAACCTATGCTTGGGAAATAAAAACATAACCTTTGAAGAAATGATCCAAGCAGCAAAACTATCCAGTGCTCATGACTTCATCAATGACCTTCCCTTAAGATACAATACATTGCTGGAAGAAAATGCCACAAATCTATCAGGAGGACAAAAACAAAGACTAGCTATCGCAAGAGCATTGTTAAAAAAACCAGATATCCTCATCATGGACGAAGCCACCAGTAATCTAGACTCCATTACAGAAAAAGCCATAGAAAAAACAATTACAGAACTAAACCAAGATACTACCACCATTATCATTGCTCACAGACTCAGCACCATTATGCGATGTGACAAAATCTATGTAATGGATCATGGAGAAATCGTCGAAAGTGGAAATCATGAAGAATTAGTCAATAACAAAGGCAAATATTACAACCTCTGGAAAGAACAACTGCCAGAGTATTACCAAACAGCAGCTTCAACCATAGAGTAAGGAGAATACAGAGTATGAGAGAAATAGTACACAATCTAAAAGATATTACCGATAGTAGAGAACTTCTAGAAAGCAAGCCACCCGCCTTTACGATCCTATTTATATATATACTTATTGCACTACTAACAATAGCGGTAGTATGGTCCTATATAGGAGAAATGGACGTAGTGGTAAAAGCAGATGGGGTTGTAAGACCCAACCAAAGGATCAGTACCATCAACAACATGGTGGGAGGAAAAGTCAAAGAAGTATATCTAGAAGGAGGAAAACAAGTAACAAAAGGAGATATACTTTACATCATCGACGATGCTGATTTACAGATAAAAAAAGAATTCTTACAAGAAGAAATAAACAGAAAAACAATCGAGCTAGAAAATGTAAACAAACTGAAAAGAAGCATTCTGGAAGATACCAATTATTTCAGCTCTGCAAAAAAAGAAGAAGAACTGTATTACTACAAATACCTAAAATTTCAAGCAGATAAAAACCATTCAAGAGAAAACGTAAATCTTATTATTGCCAACATAGAAAATACAAAAGATACCACTACAAACCTACAAACCTTATCCAACGCCATAAAAACCAACATAAATTTATTTGAAGACTTGGAAAATGAATACTATGCAAAATACATAGACTACAATTTGAAGTTGAAAGGACTAAAAGATACGCTATATCAAAGACAAAAAGAATACCAAATACAAGAAAAAATGTACCAAGCAGAAGCAGTATCCAAAGTAGACTATGAAAAAGCAGAGGATGCCTTAGAACAAGCAGAATTGGAGCTGGAAAAATTTCAAAATAGCATTAGATTAGACCTAAAGTTAAATCTGGAAGAAAATCAAAGAAGACTAAGAGAACTGAAAATACAACTACAGCAAACAGCTCCTGGAACAACAGAAGCATTAGAAGCCTACCCAAATATCGCTGTAGATCACT